>DASTBR010000235.1:0-7224 GCA_035711945.1 Dehalococcoidia bacterium | reverse complement strand
GTTGCTGACAGCCGTCCCTCGAGTGCGCTGAAGTCGTCAGCTATCAACTCGAACCTCCTCCGACCGGGCCGACCTCGGCGCCGACGTTTCTGCCGCCGCAAGGCTGTCTCGCAGCCTTGATAGGGCCCTGGAAAGACGGGACTTAACGGTGCCCCGACGGACGCGAAGCGCCTCGGCCATCTCAGCCTCCGAGAGCTCGAGGAAGTAACGCATCGTGATGATCCCTCGATCGTCCGTTCGCAGCTTGTTTAGGGCCTCGACCAGCTCTTCTTGATCGGCCTGGGCGACCAAACTCGCCTCGGGTGAGGGATCTGATCGACGTGGTACCTCGTGCGCCAGGCGCAGATTGAAGTCTGCGCGCCGATTCAGGGCCTTCCGGCTGTTGCGCGCTTCGTTCGCCACTATGCGAAGCAACCAGGGCCGAAATGGCCGGGCTGCGTCGAACCGATCGAGCGCTCGATAAGCTTTGACAAATCCCTCCTGCGCAGCGTCAGCCGCGTAGTCGGCGTCGCCGGTGAGCACGACAGCCACGCGGAAGGCAACATCCTGGTAGCGTTCGACGATCTGATCGAACGCCTCGTTGTGGCCATCCCTGGCCCTCGCTATTAGCTCGGCGTCTTCCAGCGGCGCCGCCCTTCTACGTACTCGTGTCTATTACAACCCCGGAGGCGATGCGGTTCCCGGGCGCAAAAGGTGTTTCCAGGCCGATCAGGCCATCCAGGATCGCAAGCTGTGAGCGCGGGCCAGCCACCCGTTCATCCCGAGGCTGGCAAAGCTTAGGGCGGCTAGCTCGAGCCAAGTTCACCGCGCCGGTGGCAACGGAACTCCGCGGCACGTAGAGGAATTCAGACAGTCACATGTGCTCGGACGGAATACTGCCACCAACGCACACAGCGTCCGAGGGTGGGCAAAGCTCGAGCGGCACGCTTGCTCCAATCTCGGTCGCGGACGCTCAAACCTTCCATCGATTATCGTGCCATGCTGTGATGGACGAACGTCGCACCGCACTGGTGACTATCGCCCACGCTGACGATCTCGCCTTCTTCTGCGCGGGACGTGTGGTGACGTGGGTCGATGAAGGCTGGCGGGTTGTCGTCGTCCGAGTCACAAACGATGACAAGGATTCGTTTGGCCTGGGCAAGACCGAGACTGAGCGCCGTAACAGCGCCGAGTTTCGCCGCGCTGCGGAAATTCTCGGTGTCGCGGAGCTGGAGGAGCTCGGATATGTAACCGACACCCTGGGAGACTGCAGCGAGTTGGAGCTCCGCGAGCGACTGATCTACCTGTATCGCAAGCATCGGCCGTACGCCACCATGTCATTCGATCCCTATGGCGTCTTTGGTGAAGACAACCAGGACCACATCAAGGTTGCGCAGGCCGCCGATGAAGCCTACTGGACCGCCATGTTTGACAAGCACCATCCTGAGCACTTCGACCAGGGCTTAGAGCCGCACGGCGTGTTCGAGCGCTGGTACTTCGCGCGACGCCTGCTCGAGGTTACTGAGGTGATCGATGTAGCATCCGCCCTCGATCGGATGATTGCCGCCGTCGCGACACACGAAACGATGGTGAGCCACATGGTTCATCAGTGGCAGATGCAGGCGGCAACCGCCGGGCTGACCTTACCGCTTCTCGAGACGGCTGGCGGAGACCTCGATCGCCTCGCTGACCTGGTTGTCCGCGCCGGATGCCGTGAGACAGGAAAGCGCCATGGTTTCGAATACGCCGAGGAGTACCGAGTGGCTCGGTCGCCGGTGGCTTTCCTGGCTCGTCACTCCGATCCACCGGAGTAGGACAGCTATCGCCAGGCGGCCTGCAGGGCAGCAGAGATCCTCGTTTCGTCGAGCACGTTGGCCACGCCAAACGGGAGGTTGTGCCGTTTGACGTAGACAGGCAGCTCGTTGAGTACGTGTTCCCCCACAACCCTCGCGATGCCGTCCAGATTGAGGCCAGCACTTTCGAGCGCACCGCCCAGGCGCGCCGCGTCCTGACCCTGCGCCGAGGCCATGGCTATGATCCCGGGACTCACGAGTTCGGCGTGGGTAAAACCAGAACCGACGATGTTTTCCGCAGAGTAGGCAAAATAGTGCTCGCTGCCCTCTTCAGTGCGCGAGTGCCCGGCAAAGTTGCAGATCTGAACCTCCAGCCCCAGGAGAGTCAGCAGGCGCTCCAGTGCGGCCGGTTCGCCCCGGCCCAACCTCGGGCAGAGGAGTATCGCTTCGTCAAGAATCTCTTCAACCAGGCCGGCCATTACGGGCGAATAGGCCTCCCCCTGGCTCAGCCGTCCTTCAGACTCTGCGAAGCGCCAGTCCCAGAGCGCTGTGGCTATCGACAGTAGATCGCAGACACCTGCCGCCCTCACGCCCGACGGCGCCGCAGCAATCACGTCCCAGTCGACGAACAGAGTTTGCGGTGGCCCGGTTTCAAGGTAAGTGACGCAACCATCACGCCTCACGCCGCTGGCCGGAGTGAGAAAGGCATCGACCGAGAGCGCAGTTGGGATGCCCACCAGGGGAAGGCGGCGGGCGTGGGCCACGTACTTGGCAGCATCGACCGCAAGGCCCCCACCTACGCCGTAAACGACTCTCGCTTCGTCGGACAGGCTTGAAGCGATTGCCGCGAAGGAGTCCTCGCTCGCATCGTCAGGTTCAAACCTCTGGACAACGGAGATGTTGAGCGCGCCGTTGAGAGCCCGCCACGCAGGCGCACTCGTGATCAGCGTTACCGGCCGGTCCTCGACGATGCCGCGTAGCGACTTAGCTTCCATCTGCGGCAGGGGATGAACGCGATCCAAGGAGACCTCGGGGGTGTGCTGCGACGGCTGGATGAGACTGGAGCGGGCGACGCGATTCGAACGCGCGACCCTCTGCTTGGAAGGCAGATGCTCTACCCCTGAGCTACACCCGCTCGCTGAACATCTACAGTCTAGACAACTTACCTCCGCCGACGACGAATGGAACATGGCCGCCGAACTGTGCGTTAACTGCGTAGAATGCCGAGGATGTTTTGATGAGGGTCCTTCTGGTTCTGGCCAGCGCGCTCGTGGTGCTGACCGCTGCCTGCGGGGATGACGATGATGACGACAACGATGCCAACGACGACAGCGAAGTCGTCACTACTGAGTTCGCCGTCGACAGCGTCGAGGTTCTGCAGCTCGAGTCCTTCCCGGTTCAGATCAGCGTTGAGGCCACTGGCACGCTGCCTGACGGTTGCACAGAGGTCAGTAACGTCGATGTCGCGCAGGACGGCAGCCAATTCACCGTAGCGATCGAGACCGAAAGGCCGACCGATGTCGCCTGCACGCTGCAAATAAGGGAACACACCGAGTCGGTCAGCCTCGGCTCGCCGGAACCAGGCGACTACACAGTCACAGTCAACGGGGTGAGCGAGGAGTTTATCGTGCCCGGCGACGCATCGGGTGACAACGCGGAGGAGCCCTGTTCGCCCGCCAGCAGCGACCCAGACGCATCGGTGTCCAGCGAGGATCCACCGCCATGCCCGGAGGAGACAGTGGACGAGAGCCAGTACGAGATCGCCGAGTTCGGCGTCAACGACATCGAAATCGCCATCGCGGAGTCCTTTCCGGTTCAGATCTTCGTGGCCGTCCACGGCAACTTCTCCGACGGCTGTACCGAGATCCACGAGGTGAACGTTGAGCAACAGGGCAACGAGTTCCTCATCGAGATCACGACCCGCCGACCCATCGGCGCAATCTGCACGCAGGCGATCGTTGAGCACACCGAGAACGTCCCGCTTGGTTCACCGTCGGCGGGCGACTACACAGTCACAGTCAACGGCATCAGCGAAGACTTCACGGTCCCCGGCTAACCAAAGACCCCCGGCCGCGTCAGCGCGTCATAGGTGATCAGGCTGCCCGCGATGATCACGCCCATTGGCGCGATCACCGGCATCGCCTGCAGAACCCACGGTCTGCCGGCCAGAATCAGCCCCACCCTCTGCACAAGCGGCATCCGACCGAGACGCTGCCTCCCGTAGAGCACGATCAGCCCGACCGCCATCAGCACCCCTGCCAGCCCGACGCTGAAGGCGGTCACCAGCAGCAGTCCGAAAGCGACGCGCCCGAGGGTGATCGAGGCCAGCATGACCAGCAGCGCGCTCGGGCAGGGGATCAATCCACCTGAGACGCCGAGCGTTAGCAGGCTGCGCATCGTGATCGGACCGTCCGTGCCAGGCGGCATATGGCCGCGAAGGTGCTCTTCGTCGTCTCCGTGCTCGTGGCTATGCGCCCGGCCATGCCCGTGCATGTTTTCGTGCCGGCGATCGGAGATGAAGCTGCCAAGGCGTCCGGCAACCAACGCTCCGCCCAGTACAACGACCATCACGCCCGAAGCGATGCCCAGCCAGAGGAACAGGGTCTCCGGCAGGATGAAGTTCGAGAGGTAGAGCGTGACTAGACCTAACGCGAACACCACCGAAGTATGCGTCACGGTCACAGTCAGGCCGAGAAACGCCGCGTGTCGCGCGGTAGCCCGCGATCCCACGAGGTACGCCGCGACAATCGTCTTGCCGTGGCCCGGCCCCAAAGCGTGCATCGCACCCCAGCCGACCGCCACCAGTACGGCCAGAACAACGAAACCGAGGGTCAGATTGCGCTCGCCAACCAGCGAAGAAAACGCTCCCAGCCCTGGGTCTCGCTGGATCACTTCGGTCGGCGAACCACTTCCGGCCTCTGCTTTGAGACTCGCTTCGGCGGCGCCCCCCAGTGAGCTGTAACTAAACTCTGCCTGCGAGATTTCCAGCGGACTCGACAGCAGCGACTCCTCGTAGCTGCGGAGCCTGTCGCTGCGGTCCAGCGAAGGTACTGTCGAACTTGAGAGCTGAGCGCTGTTGGCGGCCGTGACCACGACTTCCTGCCAGCCGACACGTCCGCCGTAGTTGGTGTCGGCGAACTCTACCTCGTGCTGTCCTGGTTCAACGCCGGCCCGAAAGTAGATCTCCAGACGAAGGGTCTCCAGCCCAGCCTCGCCCTCGGGCAGGGTGAGGTTTGACGAAACCTCATCCAGCGACACGGCCTGGCCGTCCACAAGCAGGGAGAGGCCACTCCCAAGCTCCCGAATGGCTTCTGCCCGATAGAGCTCATTCTCGGCTTCGTCTACGCGCCCATCGCCGTTGGCGTCGACCTCGCCGAGCTCCTGGAAAGTCGGAATCTCGGCCATGTCGACGATGTACAGCACGTAGATCTCGTCAGAGTCCACCTCAACCAGCGAGTAGCGGTTGACCGTGAAGTTGCCCAGCGGGTGCGCCTCGGCACCCTCCGTCGCCATGCCGAAGGAGGCGAACGCCGCGACAATGCCGGCAACCACTGCCGCCGCCAGCCAGTGGACCCGCTTGACGTCAGCCAGCCTGGGCACTTTCGCCTCCCCTCACGATTGCGCTCACCTCGGCGAGCGCACGCTCGGCATCGTCCGCGAACAGGACCGAGAAGCGCGGGTTGGTGTCGGCGACAGCTTCCAGCAACGCCAGCGCATCTGCGTAGTCGCCATTGGCGTAAGCGATCATCCCCGCGTGGAAAAGGAACAAGGGATCTTTGCTGCCCAGCTTGAGAGCCTGGTCGATGATCTCCGACGCCTCCGCGTACTGACCCGACTGGTAAAGCGTCCAAGCCAGGACGTCCGCCGTCAGCACGCCGGGGCGTCGCGTGTACTCCGCCCGCGCCTCAGCCAGCGTCTCCTCGAGGTCAATCCCGTGGTCGGCGTTGAAGAGTGCGTTCTCGAGATCCGTATCTACGCCGTTCGTTTCGGCCAGGGCGGAAATCGTCTCGACAAGTTCGTACTGGCGCGCGGCATCAGCCTCGCGCCCAGCCGCGGCATATAAGTCGCCGAGAACCGCGACGTGCTCAAGTAGCGGATTTAGCGACGCAGCAAGCTCGTAATGCTCTATCGCGCCCGCGAGATCGCCCCGCGCGGCCGCTACCCTGCCCAGCCCCGCCAGGGCAGGCGGATAATCTGGTAGAACCCTGACCGCCTGCTCATACTCGGCTTCTGCCTGCTGGACGTCGCCGCTATTGAAGTGGAGATTGCCGAGCAAGACCGCTGTGTAAGCGATGTTCTCGGCCCGCGGGCCGCCCGCCTCACGCGCCCGCTTCATCGCTTCTACCGCTCCGTCGATATCTCCTGTCAGCTCGCGCGCGTACGAGACGCGGGCGTACGAGCTGAGATCGGGACGCAGATCAACCATCGTCTGGAAGGCCGCGAAAGCCTCGTCATAGCGCCCCAACTCCAGCAGGGCGTCCCCGATCACGCCGTAGTTGTGGGCGCTATCGGGGTTCAGTTCTTTCGCCTGGAGGCCCAGCGACAGCGCTTCCTCGAATTCATGCCTGGAAAGTGCCAGTGCGCCGAGGCTCGTCGTCGCGTCGAAGTTGTTCGGCTCGAGTTCGAGGGCCCGCTCCAGCACGTCTTCGGCCTGCGAGTAATAGGTGGGCCCTCCTGTTTCTCGCGCCTTTTGCAGATAAGCCACACCCAGCGCGCTGTAACCGCGTGCGCTCTCCTGCTCGGCCAGGTCGCCCTGCAATGCCGCAATCGTGCGGTCGAGGTCGGCGCCCGAAACCAGGGTCTCGACATCGACCGTGGTTGATGACCCGACTTCTGAGTTGTCGGAATCTCGATCGCCGGCGAAACTCCTCAAGCCCGCGATCAGGCCAAGGATTGCAATTCCCAGTGCTACGGCCGCCACTGATCTTCCAGTCATCTTTCACTCGCCTTGTGCCGGGGAGCCCGATTGTGAGGGCTCCCCGGCAAATCAAAACCTCGACTGAGCCGGTTTAGGCCCTGTTGCGCATGAACAGGTAGCTGCCTCCGGCCACAACCGCGACACCAGCGACCGCCAGGATCACGATCGTCACGATCGTGCCCGTGTCGTCGTCATCGTCATCGGCCACCTCGACGTCGGCGTTGGCGTTGTCCGCCTCTTCCGTCGCTTCGGCTTCGGGCGTCGCCTCAGACTCTTCCTCTTCGGCCGCCGGCGCTCCGGCGCCAAGCTCGTCGTAGGCCGTGGGAGCGGCCACGTACGGGAATTCGTCGAGGAACGGCTTGTCGTTGGCGTCTACGCCGTCACTCAGCGCGGTGTTCGGTGCGACGTTGAAGTCCGGCGTAAACGGCGTCGCGCCAGCAACGACGCGCAGTGCGATGTCCACGACGTCGTCGGCAAGGCGGCGGCCATTCGGGAATCCGGCCGTGTCCTCAGCCAGGATTCCCAATGGGTCCG
>DASTBR010000234.1:0-2401 GCA_035711945.1 Dehalococcoidia bacterium | reverse complement strand
GGCGGCGAATTCATTGGCGAGGGTCCAGTCGATTTCTCGGTCAAACACGTCCGCGATCCGCCTGATTTCTGGTTCCGCCGCCCCCAGCATCGCCTGGGCGACGTACTGATAGGCCCGTGGCTGTTGAAAGGCGGCGGCACTTGCCTGTGCGGCCTGGTCCATTCCGGCTTCCCGCAGGGTGACAGCTGGCACGAGGAAGCCATCGACCACGAACGATTTCAACCGCAGATCATCGTGCTTCGACATCGCTAGCATCGTGAAGGCCGCGCCACCAAATATCGCCACGACATGCCCGTTGCCGGGCAGCGACTGTGCGATCTCAGAGACTGCATCCTCCCAGCGCGAGGACGGATCAGCCCGGCCCCTCGTCGTCGGCCACTCATAGATGTCGACTTCGAAATCGCGCCGCAGTAGCTCGAGAAAGGTGTGTGGCCCCGCCCAGGCGTCGCAGCATCCAGGGCCAACCATCCAGTTCGAGACCAGCAGCAAGCGGTCTGGCATGCTGCGATAGTACGTCCGGCTTGAGAGGGAGTGTTAACCGGGCAGCCAGGCCACGGCCTCGACCTCGATCATGTACTCGGGCCGGAACAGCGCGCTGACCTGTACCGCCGTGCTGGCCGGCGGCGCGTCGACGTTGACGTAGCGGTCGCGCACTTCGCGCACCGCGGGCAGCTGCGTTACATCCGTGACGAAGATCGTGAACTTCACGACGCTCTCGAAGCTTGCCCCGACGGCTGCCAGAGCCGCGGCGAGGTTCTTGAAGACCTGGTCAGCCTGTGCTGCCATGTCAGCCTCGCCAACGAGATTGCCTTCGCCATCCATGGCAACCTGGCCGGCGATGTAGACCGTCCGCCCCGGCCCGGTCTCCGCGACGTGCGTATAGCCACGCGGCGGATGAATTTCGGACGGGTTTATGAAACGAGGAACGTCAGGCATGGCTGGAAGCCGGCCGGTGCTGTTGAGGAGTGCTCTTGCTCCCAGAGGAACAGGACGAGGTCGAGGTCGCCGGGCGACCTGTCGTGCTGGCTGAGAAGCGACGCGATTTCGGCACGGTGCTGTGTGCCGTGGTTGAACACGTGATAGAGAACCTGCCAGAGAGGACGCGCGCTCACCTCGTCAAGCGAGTTAGTCCACTCCACATTCGCGTCCATACGGCCGTCGTCCAGCCCGCCGAGGAACGTTCGCCATTCGTTCTGCTCATCCGCAAAAACCCTCCGTAGCGCCTGGGCGTTAGGAAAGCCGTCAACGTACAGGTCGGGCCACTGTTCGCCCGCCTGGCAAGCGCCTCGCCACTGCTGCTCGCCCTCCAAGACGTGGACAAGGGCCGTTCTCACCGCAAGAGAAACGGCATGGGTGACTCCGAGGTCGCGCTCCAGCTCAATGTACTTCTCGAGGAGGCGGTTGTTGGCCCAGGCGTTGTACTCGCAGATCGTGCGAACTTCTTGCGCTTTGATTCCTGTTTCTCCACAGCCAATCGTCAGCGCATGCTTGTGCGCTTGTGCTTCACGTAGTCGACCAGGATGTACTGGCCGAGCTTGTCGGGAGTCGTATAAAAGACGCGGCCCTTGTTAATCTTGGCGACCTGGTTCACGAACTCCTTCAGGTAATAGTTCCGGTCGAGCATGAACGTGTTGATGACGATCTCCTTCTGCGTGCAGCGCTTAACTTCCTTAAGCGTCTCGCGGATCGTGATCGGGCTCGGCGGGTAGCTGAAGTAGCTGCGCCCGTGCTCCAGGTGGGCTGTCGGCTCACCGTCGGAGATCATGATGATCTGCCTCGAGCCGACCTTGTGCTTGGCCAGGATCTTCTGCGCCAGCATCAGCGCGTGGTGCATGTTGGTGCCCAGCACCGACTCATCCCAACGCACGTAGGGCAGTTGCTCGGCGTTTAACTCCCTGGCATAGGCCGAGAAGCCGATGATGTAGAGCTTGTCGCGGGCGAACTGGCTGCGGATCAGGTTGTTAAGCGCCAGCGCCACCTTCTTCGCTGCCTGGAAGCTGCCGCGCAGTGCCATCGACCAGGAGAGGTCGAGCATCATTACGGTCGCCGTCGACGTAAGCACCTCGGAGCGGAAGACGGCGAAGTCATCCTTGTCCAGTCGCAATGGAACCATCGGCCCCTCGCGGATAACCGAGTTCATTACCGTCTCGCCCAGGTTCAGGTGGAAGGGGTCGCCGAACTCGTACTTCTTCGATTCGTCGGCGCGCTCGCCCATCCGCCCTCGCTCGCGTGTCTGGTGTTTGCCCTGGGCGTCCTTCTTCAGCTGGTTGTAGATCTCACCCAGCGCCTTCTGGCCGATCTTGCGGGTGCCGCGCGGTGTCAGTTCCCAGCTGTTGCCGCGCTTGCGGATATAGCCGGCCTCCTCGAGGACCTCGAGGAACTTCTTCAGCTGGTCGAGGGT
>DASTBR010000233.1:0-17364 GCA_035711945.1 Dehalococcoidia bacterium | reverse complement strand
GACGCCGGCGAGCGACGAATGAGCCTGTCCGCACGCCTCGACGGTCGCGACTCCCTCAAGCCCCTCGTCCTCCTCAATCACACCGACGTTGTGCCAGTCCAGGAGGAATACTGGACGGTCGAGCCGTTCGCCGGCCTCGTGCGTGACGGCAAGGTTTGGGGCCGTGGCGCACTCGATATGAAGGGCATGGCGGTGATGGAGCTTCTCGCCTTCGTCTTGCTCAAACGACAGGGCATTGAGCTTAAGCGGCCCGTAGTCTTCCTGGCCGTCGCCGACGAAGAGGCCGGTGGTGCCCGCGGGATCGAGTGGCTGGATAAGGAGCACCCCGAGCTCCTCGACGGCGAATGGGTGATCAACGAAGGCGCCTACGGCTATCTGAACCTCTTCGACCAGGACCGACCGGTGTTCGCCATCTGCCCGGCAGAGAAAACGCCTCTCTGGCTAACAGTCAGAGCACACGGGCCTGCCGGGCATGGCTCGGTGCCGCTGGCTGACGCGGCACCCGTGAGGCTTACGAGAGCGCTGCAGCGAATCCACGATTGGCAGCGGGATCAGCGCATCCTTCCGACAGTACGGGCGTTCCTCGACGGCCTCAGCCGCGCAGGCGCTATCCCGCCGGACGCCGGGCCTGACCAGATCCCCGAGCTGTCTCTTGACATGCCGTCCCTGCGGGCGATGACCAGCGACACCATCAGCCTGACCACTTCGAATTACGGGGTAAAGATCAATGTGATTCCCGCCTTCGCCGAAGCCACCCTCGATTGCCGCCTGCTGCCGGACCGTGACCCCGAGCAGTTCCTGGAGGAACTCAGGCGGGTAATCGACGATGACACGATCGAGATAGAGACGATCTTCGTCTCCCCGAGCGGCATGTCGGCCATGGATAACGAATTTGTCGCCACGGCCCGTCAGGTAACCAGGGACCTCGTCGAGGACTCGTTGTTCCTGCCCGTGATCTCCGTCGGCTTCACCGACTCGCGGACATTCAGAGCTCGGGGCGTTCCGGCTTACGGCTTCGGGCCAGGCTTCATTACGCGAGAGGAAGCGGCCACGTTCCATGGCCACGACGAACGCATCTCGATCGAGAACCTCAAGCTCGGCACCCAGACCCTCTACGAGCTGGTTCGAAGGCTCTGCACGGCTTGAACTACGACGAAGTCGTCGCCCGGCTCCAATCATTGGAGAACGCGGCGAACCGCGAAGGCATGGGCCGGTTTGGCATCGATACCAGCGCCACTTTGGGCATCTCCGTTACGACTCTCCGCGCGATTGGCAAGGAGATCGGCAGGAATCATGAGCTGGCCCTGCGCCTTTGGGAATCAGGAATCCAGGAAGCGCGGATACTCGCCGCCTTAATCGATGACCCGTCGCAGGTCACTGAGGGCCAGGTGGAGGGATGGGCGGCCGACTTCGACTCATGGAACGTCGTCGATGGCACGTGTGACCTGTTTGCCCGCACTGCACTCGCCTACCCAAAGGCGTTTGCCTGGTCAGAACGCAGCGAGGAGTACGTCAAGCGAGCTGGCTTCGTGCTCATGGCCTACCTTGCCGTCCACGACAAGAAAGCCGCCGATGCCAGGATCGCCCAGTTTCTGCCAGTGATCGAACGTGAAGCAGG
This sequence comes from Dehalococcoidia bacterium, assembly GCA_035711945.1. GTDB lineage: Bacteria > Chloroflexota > Dehalococcoidia > WHTO01 > WHTO01 > DASTBR01. Next base: position 15,746 of record DASTBR010000233.1, on the reverse strand, counting down.
CGATGACCGCAACTTCGTCAAAAAGGCCGTCAACTGGGCGTTGCGGCAGATCGGCAAACGCAACCTCGCCCTCAACGCAGCCGCCATAGAGTCAGCTGAGCGGATCAGAGAGCAGGGCAGCCGTTCAGCCAGGTGGATCGCAGCCGATGCGCTCAGGGAGCTGCGGAGCGAGAAGCAACTGGCGCGGCTGCGGGCAAAGGAGGGTCGATCCGCACCGTCCCGGCCGAGCCGTCGACTGTAACCATCGCGCCCTCCTCGATCGTCGACGTGGCCTGTTTGGTCATGAAGACGGCAGGCACGCCGTACTCGCGCGCCAGCAGCGCGGCGTGCTGCAGGATTGCGCCCTCGTCGAGCACCAGCCCGCCAAGCAAAGGTATAACCGGCGACCACAAGGGACCGGCGTTGCGCGCGACCAGTATCTCGCCGGGCTCTACGTCCGGCACCGAGTCTTCATCCAGCGCGAGGTGCGCGCGCGCCGTTACGGATCCCTGGGAGGCCGCCACACCCTGAAGCAGCCCTGTCTCTGTGGGCAGCGGACGCTCCGACGGCAGCACAAGTTGTCCAGGCTCTTGGCCGCCGAGCTCATCGGGCGGGTCGCTTCGCGCCCACACTTCATGCTGATGCCGGTGCTCGACCACGCGGTCACGGGTCAGCTCGGCTGGCACCTGTGACGCGCTTATCAGCTCGTTGAGGTAAAGGAAGAAGACGTCGTTCTTCGCCTCAAGGTGGCCCGACCTGGTCAACGCCGCGGCCAGCGCCATAACCGCCAGTCTCAGCAGCCCGCCGGTCATCTGCTCGATGTAGTAGTTGTGGTCCTCCAGGAGGCCTGTCGCCGCCCGCGCCGCCGCGAGTTCCTGCTGGTACCTTCTTGCCCGCGCTCGGCCAAGCGTCGCCACGCTCGTCGTTGGCGGAGCTGCGGCAAACGCGCCGGCATCGGGCGAGTCCATGTAGCTGGCCACAAGGCGAAGAACGGGGCGGCGATACTCGCGCCACGTCGGCTCCGCAATTGTCGCCGTCGATCCGAAGCCAGCTCCGGTGCGTAGTCCGAACGTGGCGAGGAACTGCTCGAACGCCTCGGTGAACTCGGGATTGGCGGGCAAGCGTCCGGCGTAGACGTCGGCTCTCGCGACTTGGTCCTCGCCGGCGATAGTGGCGAGCGCGCGCAGCTCGTCCACCAGCCTGCTGCTCATCGTCGGGACGCCGCGAAGCAACGCTCGCCCCTCTTCCTCGGTGCCATGGAGCAGCTCGCGGTGGCTATCCAGGAAGCGCTGGATCGCAAACTCGCTGCCGAGATGCCAGTGAAGCTCCCAGTGCCGCTCATAAACCGCGACAGCCTCACGCAGGTGGCCAGAAAGCTCCAACGAGTCCTCGATGTCGAGCGGGAAACGCTGCAATCTGTCAAGGTTCGCCTCGATCTCGGGCAGGCTGACCTCCTGCCAGTACGACGAGCCCTGGCGGAGGAAGCGAAGGCATTCGTCCTTGAAGGCCTGGCTGCGCTTGCCTCGCTGGGCTTGCGTCAGCGCAGTTGGGATCTGTCGCGTATAGACGTGCCCGTTGACGATCCGGTAGTCCGTGTAGCTCTCCTTGCCAAAGGCGAGCGCATCGTTGCGCAGCGCGCGGAACCACGTCTGGCGCAGGCTAATGTCGAGCGGGTAAAGCGGACGCGTGGCAACGGAGAAGCGCTCGAGTCGCCAGCGCTGTCTCAGGTCGTCGTCGACGAAGCTGTCGCGGGTGGCCACAGGGTTCCTCCCTGAGATTATCGATCCGGGGGTGAGCTGCTCTTATCCGCGGCGTAAGCACGCGCGAATGCCTCGAGGTTGCGCATCTTCTCAACCGGCACGCGCATGAAGAGACCGGTCGCCTCGGCGATGATTCGGCCGTCGTCCGCGGTGATTCGGCCCTCGGCCTCGAAGGTCTTCCCTCCGCGGTCTCGCGTCACCTCGCCGACGCCATGCAACGTTCCATCCAGGGGACCAGGATCTCGATAACGGATCTCCATCTTGGCCGTGACGGCCCACGATCCCGCGGCGTAAATTGCCCAGGCCATCACTTCGTCGAGGATCGTGGCCAGGATTCCGCCGTGCATGGCACCCGGAAACCCCTGGTAGACCTCCGACGGTTTGAAGTCCACGAGCGCACGCCCGTCTTCGACCCGCATCTTCAGGTGCATACCTGAGGCGTTGTCGGCGCCGCAGGCGAAGCAGTTATGGGCGATACGCCTGCGCTCGGCCAGCGTGAGCTTTTCCTGGCCGCTGATGCTAGCCATCCTCAAAGCGACGGAATACAGCCACGCCGTTCTGGCCGCCGAACCCGAATCCGTTGGCTATCGCTACGTCGACTTCCATCTTCCGAGCCTTGTTGGGCACGTAGTCGAGGTCGCACTCCGGGTCTGGCGTATCCAGGTTTATCGTCGGCGGCACGATGTTGTCTCTGATGGCAAGAACGCACGCCGCCGATGATATCGCCCCCGCCGCGCCCAGCAGGTGACCGACCATCGACTTTGGCGAGCTGATCGCCAGCTTGTGCGCGTGCTTGCCGAAGACCTTTTTGATCGCGCGTGTCTCGGCGGCATCGTTCAGTGGCGTGCCCGTGCCGTGCGCACAGATATAGTCAACCTCGTCCGGCCTGATGCCGGAGTTCTTGATTGCACGTTTCATCGCCAGTGCCGCGCCATAACCATTCGGCTCCGGCGCCGTGATGTGGTACGCATCGCCCGTGAAGGCGCCTCCCGCGATCTCGGCGTAAATGCGAGCTCCCCGCTCCCGGGCATGCTCCGCGCTTTCCACAACCATCACGCCCGCGCCCTCGCCAAAGAGGAAGCCGGTTCGATCCTTGTCGAAAGGCCGAGAGGCCCCTGCTGGATCGCCCTGCCAGTCGGTGAGAGCCTTCATGTTCGCCATACCGGCAAACGCCACTGGAATCAGCGCCGACTCAGCCGACCCGGCGATCACCACGTCACACTCACCGCGCTGGATGTAGCGCTGGGCATCAACGACCGAGAATATGCCGCTGGCGCAGGCCGCGATCGTCGTCACCACCGGACCGCGCAGTCCGAAGGCCATCGAGACGTTGCACGCCGCCATGTTGGGAATCAGCGAGGGAACCAGCATCGGCGTGATGCGATTCGGCCCCTTCTCCAACAGGACCTTCGTCGAATCCTCGATGTCGCTGATGCCGCCCGCGCCCGTGTTGATGATCACCGCGATGTCGTCCAATTCCTCCGGCGCGAACTCGATGCCGGCATCGTCGACCGCCATGTGCGCCGCGGCCACCGCGAACTGGGAGAAGCGGTGCATACGCTTTGCCGACTTGAAGTCCATGTAGGCCGAGGGATCGAAGTCTTTGACCTCGGCGGCGATCTTCACAGGGAACTCGGTGGCGTCAAACTGGGTGATCGGCCCGGCGCCCGACTTCCCGGCGAGGAGATTGCGCCAGAAAGTCTCGGTATCGTTGCCGATAGGCGTGATCATGCCGATGCCCGTCACAACAGCGCGCCGCGGGGCTTCCAAGGGGGGCATTAGTCAAGGTTCCAGACTGGTTGACCTAATTGCAACGCTAGAGCGCGACTCGCGCGTCACCGCTGATCAGCAGCTCGCCGCTCTGGTTGCTGAGCTCGATAGCAAGCGATACTTCGTGATCCTCGGCTTTCGTCACAGCCGCGGACACTCGCAGGCGATCTCCCGGCCGCGCCGGCGCTCGGAAGCGAACCTTGAGCCTACCGGTCGCCGGCCATTGCTCCCCGAACGCCGCCGTCAGCAGCTCGTTTATCAAGGCGAACTGATGCATCCCGTGGACTATCGTCCCGCCGAACGGCGTCGAGGCCGCGAACGTCGTGTCCAGGTGAAGCGGGTTGAAATCGCCACTGGCCTCCGCATACGAAGCGATGTCCTCCTGCTCGATCACCCGTTCGAGCGTCGGAAGTGCTTGACCGAGGCTCATTCGGAGCCCTGCCCCACTATGACGTTCGACCGCCCTTTCACGACCGGCTGCCCCGCTTCGTCGCAGATTAATTGCTCTATCACGGCGAACAGCGCCCCGCCGCGCTGCGAGGAGTTGACCACCTTCAGGCGAGCATTGAGCCTCTCGCCAAGGGCGACGACTCGGTGCATCTCCATCTCCTGGCCGGTGTGGATGGCGCCGCTCAGCAGGCTCAGGTCGGCCAGCAGCGGCTGCAGCGAGAAGGCCAGGATCGCGGCCGGAGGCACGAGGTGTTCGGGCGTCGCCTGATCGCCGGTCGCCGCGCGATAGGTTGCGACTCTGTCGCTGCCAAGGTCCAGCCCGAACTCGGGGAACTCCTTCCCCTTGGCCAGGAATTCGCTCGGATCCGCCGCCGTCATCCTGTTGCGGCCAGGCGCTGTTTGAGGTTGAAGATCCGTGCGTAGGATTCCTCTATCCGCTCGATCGGTATCTCACCGGCTTGCACGAGTGCCAGGATCGTCTCGAAGACGTGCGTGCCGAGCTCGGGCTCGAACTCGCCGATGTTGTTCCCGTAGACCAGGATGTCGTTGCCGGCGAGGATGGCCTGCCTGGCCGCAGTCTCGAAGTCATAGTTGTCGGCGATCGCGCCCATCCCCATGTCGTCGCTGATCACGGCGCCCTGGAATCCAAGCTCGCCCCGCAGCAGCCCGTCGATAGTCGCCATCGAGAGCGACGCCGGATACTCGGGATCGAGATTCGAGTTGAAGACGTGGGCGGCCATGACGAGGTCGTCGTAGCCTTCACCGATTAGTGTGCGGTAGGGCTCAAGTTCGAGCTCCTGCCAGGTCTGTGTCACATCGACGAAGCCGAGGTGCGAGTCGTCTTCTGAGCTGCCGTGCCCCGGGAAGTGCTTCAGAGCGGTCAATACGCCCACCGCGTGCTGGCCCTCGATGAAGGCTGCGGCCTGCGCCGCGACGACCGCCGGATCTGCCGAGAAGCTGCGCTCGATTGCGCCGATCACTGGATTCTCGGGATTGGTGTTCACATCCACGACTGGCGCCAGGTTGAGGTTGATCCCGGCAGCGACCAGGGTATCGGCGATGTCCTCGCCGGCCTGCCGGGTGGCTTCGCTGTCGTTCGCCGCACCGAGCTCCGCGGCGGAAACGGTCTCAGGGAATCCATGATCCGGGCCGAGCCTGGCTACGCGGCCTCCCTCCTGGTCAACTGCTATCAGCAGGTCGTCGCCGCCGGTCTCCTTAAGTGCCTGGCATAGGGCGGCAACTTGCTCGGGAGACTCGATGTTGCGTTCGGGGCTATCGGCAGGCACGTCGTAAGAGAACAGGATCACCCCGCCAACGTGACGCTCTTGAAGGTCGGAGACTATCGGGTTGTCCTCTTCGAGTTCGAAGCCGCGGAAGCCCAGCATAAGCATCCCGCCGACCATCTCCTCGATCGAAGGCGACGCGGCTTCGGCTGTACTGGTGGAAGCGGGCTCGCTCGGCGAGGGCGACGGGTCAGCAGATTCAGAATCGCCGGCGGAATCATCGTCGCCGCAGGCGGCGAGCACGGCGAGCGTGGCGATTCCGCCCGTAGCGGCCAGGAAGCGGCGGCGCGACAGTCGATCGGCGAGAGTCCGAGGCATCCTCCCCATGCTGGCAGAGGCCGCCGCTGCCACGCCACGTGACGTGACGGCGCCTTCCCTAGAATCGTCAGGTGATCGACCTGGATGCGACCGACCTCAGGCTGCTCGACGCGAGCCAGGGCGACTTCCCACTGGTGAGTCGTCCCTTCGAAGCACTCGGCCGGGAACTCGGACTCTCCGAGGACGAGGTGCTCAGCCGCCTGCAGAGGTTGCTCGACGAAGGAGGGCTGTCTCGCTTTGGCCCGATCCTGCGCTCCGAGAACCTGGGTGGTGACCGGACGCTGGCCGCCATGAAGGTTCCGGCGGCTCGCTTCGAGGAAGTGGCGGCGATCGTCAACGCCAACGAGTCCGTGTCCCACAACTACGAGCGCGAGCACGAGTTCAACATGTGGTTCGTCATCTCCTCCGAGGACCAGTCGGACATCGATCGCGTGATCGCCGAAATCGAAGACCAGACTGGCCTCGACGTGATCAACCTGCCCAGCCTCGACGAGTACAAGGTCGACCTCAGGTTCGACTTCCAGGAGCTTTTCGCGTGACCGCGGCGGCTGAAGCACTGACCGGAGACCAGCGGTCTGTCCTCCTCGCCGTTCAGGACGGCCTCCCCCTGGTCGAGCGGCCGTATGCTGCCGTCGCCGAACGGATTGGCCTCGACGAAGCGAAGGTTATCGCCATCCTCGGCGAGCTCCTGGCCACGAAGAAGGTCAAGCGCATTGGCGCTATCCCTAATCACTACGCCCTGGGAATCACAGCCAACGGCATGTCGGTTTGGGATATCCCCGACGAAGATGCGGCAACGGTCGGACGGCTTCTGGCCGAGCGGCCCGAGGTCTCGCACTGCTACCGCCGTCCACGTGCCGCAGGCTGGCCGTTCAACGTCTTCGCCATGGTCCACGGGCGCGACCGGCAGGGCGTCATCGCCACCGTCGAGCGCATCGGCCGCGAGGCCGGCATCATCGACAGGCCGCACGACATTCTCTTCAGCACGCGCCTTCTGAAGAAGCGCGGTACGCGCCTCAAGGCCTGAGGACGCCTGGGAACCCAGATTCAACCACGCTTGACAAACCGATCTGCCTTACTAACATTGCTTTAACGTTAAAAGGATTAAGCGTATTCGCAGATTGAGGCAGATGCGATGATTGTTCGCCCCGCTAACGATCACAAGCTGGTCTTCTCGGGCCGTGGCCGTGCCACGGCCCTTTCTTTTGAGCATCTGCAGTGATCTCCGCAACGGACCTGCCCGGCCGCGCCCTTGACGAATACCGGCCGATCGTTGGCGACCAGGTTATCGATGAGATCCGAGAGCTCGCGCGAGGTCTGCGCGGCGCACGCGTGCTGCATATCAATGCGACGGCGTTCGGTGGCGGTGTCGCCGAGCTGCTGTCCTCGGTCGTGCCGTTGATGTCCGACCTTGGTATGGACTGCGAATGGCGCGTCCTTGACGCGCCTCCGGAGTTCTTCCAGGTGACGAAAAAGATCCACAACGCCCTGCAGGGCGCCGAAGTCAGCTGGTCCGACAACGAGGCTGAGACCTGGCGCGCCACCAACCGCCTCAACGCCCGCTTGCTCAGCGACTCCTGGGACTATGTCGTCGTCCACGACGCACAGCCCGCCGCCGTGCTCGCCGCCTTCGAGATGGAAGCAGGCAGGCGCCCGCGCGGCCGCTGGATGTGGCGCTGCCACATCGACCTGACAACAGCTCGGGACAACCTGATGGGCTTCCTGGCGCCCTACCTCGAGATGTATGACGCCGGAATCTTCACGATGCCTTCCTACGTCCCGGCCGGGCTGCGGCTCGGCCGCGTGATGATCGCACCCCCCGCCATCGATCCGCTGAGTCCGAAGAACCTGCCTGTCGAAAAGGTCGTCATCAAGGCCGTTCTCGAGCGCTTCGGGGTCGATCCCGACAGGCCGCTGGCCGTGCAGGTCTCTCGCTTCGATCCCTGGAAAGATCCGCTTGGCGTCATCGATGCCTACCGCCTGGCCAAGACCGAGGTGCGCGGGTTGCAGCTCGCTCTCATCGCTTCGATGGCGGACGACGACCCCGAAGGATGGGAGTGGCACGAACGCACCGCCGCTTATGCCGGAGATGATCAGGACATTCACGTCCTGACGAACCTGGACGGCGTCGAGGCGCACGAAGTCAATTGCTTCCAACGCGCCGCCGACGTCGTCATCCAAAAGTCCACTCGGGAAGGCTTTGGCCTCGTCGTCTCCGAGGCACTCTGGAAAGAGCGCCCGGTCGTCGCCGGCAACGCCGGCGGGATTCCCCTCCAGGTGATCCACGGCGAAACCGGACTGCTCGTCGAGAGCGTCGATGGCTGCGCCGGGGCTCTCGTCGACTACCTCAAGGACCCGGAGGCTCGCCGCGCCGCCGGCACGGCCGGCCGCGAGCTGGTACGGGAGAAGTTCCTGATCACGCGCTATCTGCGCGACTACATGACGCTCTTCGCCGACCTCGGTCGGCGACCGGTCGATCTTGAGGTTCCTGCCGAAGCCGCTGCGATCCTTTCCGCGGCCGCTGTCTAGCCGCCCGCGCTGCCCGCGTTTGTGACCTGATTTACAATCCAGCCCATGCCCAAGATTCGCATCGACAAGCTGATCATGTATTACGAGCTGCAAGGGCAGGGCGACCCGCTGGTCCTGATCACGGGGCTGGGCTCGAACGCAACCATCTGGTTCCGCCAGCTCCCCGCCCTCTCCGAGCACTACAAGGTCCTGGCCTTCGACAATCGTGGCACCGGCAGGACGGCAAAGCCGGAATACGAGTACACGATCTCGCAGATGGCCTACGACACGCGCTACCTGATGGACGCGCTGCAGATGGAACCCGCACACGTTTTCGGCTTCTCGATGGGCGGAATGATTGCCCAGGAGCTCGCACTGCACTGGCCCGAGGCTGTCAAGAGCCTCGTCCTCGGCTGTACCTTTGCCGGCGGCCCACACTCCATCCGCGCCGGGCAAGAGATCGTCAGCTACCAGCGTCCGGCCGGTCCCGGTGTCGACCGTTTCGAGGAGAACATGCAGGCCAGCTGGCGCCTGCTCTACAGCGCTGAGTGGATAGAGAAGAACCGTGACCTCCTTATGCAGCGGGCAAACGAGCTGAAGGACCTGCGGACACCTCCCGAATTCTTCGCCCGCCAGGTCGGGGCCATCACCAAGCACGACACGTTCGATAGGCTGTCGCAGATCAAAGTGCCGACGCTGATCATCACGGGCGACCAGGATGAGCTGATGCCGCCGCAGAACGCGCGCATCCTCAACGAGCGCATCCCGAATTCGGAGCTTGTCGTGCTGCCCGGCGCGGGGCACTATTTCTTTATCGAGTTCGCCGACGAGACCAACGCGCACATCCTCCGCTTCCTCCACTCGGTCAAGGACTAAGCGGCCGGCAGAGTAACGCGGAAGGTGCTGCCGCGGCCCGCTTCGCTCTCGACGGTGAGCTCCCCGCCCTGCATGGCCAGCAGCCCGCTGGCGATATAGAGTCCCAGGCCCAGCCCGTCACCATTGGCGCCGGCCGCGCGGTAGCCCTTCTCCGTCAGCCGCGGCAGGTCCGCGGCCGCGATTCCGGGACCCTGATCCTGGATGGCTATCGTCACGAATCCTTCGCCGCGCAGCGCCGAAACGAGCACCTCCTCGCCGGCCGTCGAGTACTGGCGCGCGTTGAGCAGGAGGTCGTCGAGCACTCTACGCAGGGCTCCTTCCTCGGCCAGGCAGATCAGCTCATCCTCCTCCGCTTCAACACGCATGGCCCGCGAGGAGTCGCGCGCCCGATGCCGGCTGACGACGTCCTCGACCAGTTCCAGGACCTCGACCTCGACCGCCTGCAAGGTCTTGCCGCCGGACTCGATCCGCGAGACATCGAGTAGCTGGTTGACGAGCCGCGTCACGCGGTCGGTTTCCTGCTCGATGTCTGCCGCCATCTGGCTGGCCTCCTCGTCGTCGAGCATTCGCCGTAGCGTCGCCGAGTAGCCCTTGATGATGGTCAGCGGCGTCTTTAGTTCGTGCACGATGAAGGACAGGAACTCCTGCCTCTCGGCGTCAGTTGCCGGCGATCCGGTCATAGCTCAAGCCTCTACCGGCTCGCCCTCGCTCGACTCGACGGCCCCTGGAACCTCGTCAGGGCAGGGAAGCACGATCGTGAACGTGCTGCCGGCATTGACCTCACTGGCGATCTCGAGGCGGCCGTCCTGCAGCTCCAGGTACTTACTGGCGATGAAGAGCCCGAGGCCGGTGCCTTCGCGCTCCTTGCCGTTCGTGGCCCGGAAGAGCTTCTCACCGATCCGCGACACCTCATCTGCCGGGATGCCAATCCCCCGGTCGACAACGCTGACGTGAACCAGGCTGCCGTCGCGCTCCACCCTGACCCTCACCGGCGTACCCGGCTCCGAGTACTTACGCGCGTTCGCGATCAGGTTGTCGAGGACCTGCGTCAGCGCCTCCGGGTCGGCAGTGCATGTCGTCTCCGGTGAGTCGAAGTCGATCGTTATCTCGCGATCCGGGTCGATGTCGCGGTGCCGCGCGACCACCTGATCGACGATCTCAGCGAGGGCTACAGTCTCGACGTCCAGGGTGAGGCTGCCGGCCTCGATCCGGGAGACGTCGAGGAGTTGGTTGATCAGCGAGCTGATCCGGTCCGCCTCCTCGTTGATCGCCAGCGCCATGTCGCGGTGGCTCGGGTTGCTATTGTCGCGCGACATAACGGAAGCGTAGCCCTTGACGATCGTCAGCGGCGTACGCAGCTCGTGAGCCGCGAAAGAGAGGAACTCGTCCTTCAACCGCTCGACCGACCGCAGCTGCGTGACGTCGTGCCAGACGACAACAGCCCCGTCGATGTTGCCCTGGGCGTCGTGAAGTGGAGCCGCGCTGGAAAGGATTTCCACCTCTTCTCCGCTCGCCCGACGCAGTGTGAAGAGCATCTCGTTCACGCGCCGGTTCTCGCGCATTGCCACACTCGATGGAAGGTCGTCGATGTCCATCGTGCGGCCGGATTCGTCGATGAGCGTATTGGGATGCGTCACTTCGGCGCGCCGCAGGTTAGTTATCTCGTCCTCCGAGATTCCCCAAAGCTCGACGCCCGCCCTGTTGACTCGGATCGGCAGGCCGTCGGCGGCGAACAGGGCGACAGCGTCAGGCGCCGAGTCGATGACTGCGTCCAGCCGCGCCTTCTCTAATTGAACGCGTGTGCTCGCCCCCACTTCTCGCCTCGTGGCCCGGTAGGCGCCGAGTGCGAGAGCGACGACGATAGCGGCGCTGACTATCCCGAGCACCCCGAGGGTGGCCGATGTGACTGTATTGGCCTGCTCCAGGTCCGAGTTCTCTTCGAGCGTCTGCTCGATCTCCTCGCGGGTGACGAGCACCGCCTCGCTAATCGCCCGGTCAACCGGTGAGAAAAGGTCAACCGCACCTTCCTGCACTGCCGCTGCGCCGTCTTCGTCGCCGGCAATGGTCAATTCGTTGACCGGATCGGCGATCTCATTGACGTACCTGTTGCCCAGCTCGTGCGCCTCGACGACCATTTCCTGGTCGTCGGCATCGAGCGCTGCGGAGTGTCCAAGCGCGTCGTCGAGCGCGCTGAGAAAGGCAGCTCTGCTGTCGGCATAGAGGCCAAACGGCCCGTCCTCGTCGCCCTGCGGGGCAGTCAAACCGACATCGAGAAGGAAGTCGTCGGCGTTGCCAAGCGCGAACTCAAGGGGGTTGAGCTCGTCGGTGACCAGTTCCCGGTTTTCCGAGCTTTCGCGGTTGATGTAAAAGGGCACGGCGATCATCGCCGCCAGTGTCAGGACAACCAGCGCCGCCGCAACGAACAACAGGGCTCGGCGATATCGCTCAGGCAAGCAGCGGCTCCCGTTTGTGGTGAGGTTTTGCTGCGGGTGGAGGCTGCGAGCAGTCTAACATAAGAAATTCGTCAAACCGTGTAACCCCAACCCGCCTACCCCGCAGCGCCAATCAGGGTCGCCTAGCCTTAGAGTGGCTTGACCATCTTCCGGGTTTAACGTCTCCACGCTGCCCCTTGGACGATTGAGCAGAAGAGGGGAACCCGTGGAAAGCATCCGCTATCTGATGACCGACAACGGTCTGATTCACAACGTGCTGCATCTGAGCCGCAATTGCGACCTGACCGGACGGCGAATCGAGTACGCTTCGATGTCCGATGTGGTCGACGTCAAGAAGTCCGCCAGGCTCGAGAGCTGCCTGCACTGCATGGACGAGGGCGAGTCGACGCGCGTCGATCCTTAGCTCAATCGCGGCGCTGTTGCTCCCGGGGCGAATCGCGCACAGCCTCCATCAGCGTTGCCACAAAGTCATCGATATCAAACGGCTTTTCGATCGCGTTACAGTTCAGCGCGTTGATCTCTTCGGCGTGCTTCCTTAGAAGGTCTGTCGATGCGGTACAGAGCACGATCGGAGTCTGACGGACAGCTTCGTTTTCGTGCGCCCGCACGCCTCTGACCAGTTCGAGCCCGTTTCCTTCGTGCCCGAGCCTGATGTCGACGAGCAAGAGGCTGCAGCTCCCCTGTCCGATCGCCTCAAGGGCGTGATCCAGGTCGCCCAGAGGGTGACTTTCTATGCCCTCAGGTCCGAGAATCGCGGCGCAGAGCTTAACGAAGGCCTGGTCGTCGTCGACGATGCAGACACTGGGTCGCAGATGGAAGTCCGCCAGCGGCCAGGTGTTTTCACGATCGCGGTCCGAGGCGACTTCGGGTGCCTGTTCCGCGGGTCGCTCCCGCCAGATGCTAACGACCAACGGCCCGTTCCCACGCACTACGCGGGACCAGCTGTCAACGACAACGGTGGAGCCATCCTTACGCCGGACCGACTGCACGCCTCGCCAATCGCCATCCTCGCGTCGCTCCATCCCCAGGTCGATCGGTGGCCACTCGCGTCCAGACGCGAAGACGGTCCGCGCCTCGAGGTCTAGAAGCTCGCTGTGTGTGTACCCGAGAAGATCGAGCAGGGCCGGATTGGCATCGACATAGCGGCCTTCCGGGTGAGTGACGAGCACCGGATTGACTAGTTGGTCGAAGACGCCAACCTCAAACGGGTGGTACTCCTGGGCTGCCTCCGACAACTTTCCCTCCGGCCAAACGAACTTGCACGTCCGGATGTGGGAACTGCTTGGCCTCTTCGCCCCCGCACACTTCCGACGCTTTCCATAATAGGCAGGCAAATTCGACTCGCCAAGTTAGCTGGTCCAGGCAGCGAAGACGACGGCGTCGCGCGGGTTGCGGTCCTCGAAGAAGGCGACCGCGACCAGCCGTCCGACGACCATCTGCGTGGCGGTCAGGTCGCGGCTGACTCGTACGTCGGTTAGCCGACGTGCCAGCGAGCCGTGGAGCTGCACAGTCGCCTTGAAGTTCGTGGAATCGAACGCCTTAAGCGTTCCCCGTTGAATCTGCATTTGTGCTCCCCTTCTCTCGTTGTTCCGAAGCGCAGGATTCGAACGATTCGAATGTTCGTACGTTCGAATGATTCGTATGTTCGAGCGTTCGAATGTCAGGGCTCCCCGAGCGTCAGCCACATCAGGTACTCGCCGCGTAGTGCGTCGAACGAGACGCGGATCGCCGTCACGCGCCGCGTAGCGTCGTTGACCTCGCCGCTGATCGACTCGCTGATGCGGACGACGTCCCACAGCTCCTGGCCGGCGTTCGGAAACGTCTCGATCACGTCCTCGCGTCGGCCAACCAACGACGGACGCAATACGGCTTCCGCTCGTGCGTCTGCCTTGGCCCCGCTATCCGCCGCAAGGTCGCGCACCGTGACCACCGATTCGCGGCCGAGGTCACGCAGCTCATCCCAGGCCGGTGTCGAGCGGACGATGTCCGAAGCCGCGCCGCCCCATGTCAGGACGTGGTTGTGGACAGCGGCCTGCCGGCGGTAACGCGCCCGCCGCAACGGGTGCTCGCCAGCGTCGCCGTACTCGTACACCGATGCCTCGGCCGGGTTGAGGTCCTTCGTCACGAGGCGCTGATCCTGGCCGTACGATACGTCCCGAACTGTCGATAGCACCCGCGACAGCGCCGTCAATCCGTTGCTGGATGCCTCGAGGTCGAGCAGCACCGGCGGCGACAGCAGGCGTTCGAGGACATCCCAGCGCACCCCGCTTCCAGCCGCGACGCCCGGTGGAGGGTTCCCTCGCGAGGGCCGAGCCCGGTCGCGATAGAAAGCCTGCTGCCATCCCGGAGGGCGCTCGCGCTGCAGCCAGCGGATGAACGCGGTGTCATGGAACCAGTCGGGCAGCAAAGCCGTCAGGTTGGCCGACTGCGAGGTCGTCGTGTAGTCAACCAGCGCCCGCGCGGCCGTCAGATCGACGATCTGAAAGACGGAACGCGACGCTCGGTATTCCGTTGCGTCGCGCGGACGCCACGCCTCCAGCAGCGAGTGGACGTCGCGCGCCACGATCACTACCTTGCGCCGGCTGTCCTCGACGAGCGTCTCCAGCGACTCTATCCAGAAGTAGGGCAGAGTCGATGTTCGATCGCCCGACGCCGTGCGATAGCCCAGCGAGATCTCCAGCTGCGCGCCCACGGACAGCGGATGTTCCACGGACTCGACATGAGGGCTGTAGATCCGGTCCGGGTCGTCGAGGCGCAGGATGCAGCTGCCGTTGAATGGTTGGAGGTCGATCTCCAGCGACTCGATGTGTGCCTGCGGGATGGCGAGATCGGCGACCGGCAGCGAGCGAAAAACGCGATCCGGCCGGCTCCAGAACGCGCCGCCGCGCAGCGGATCGCTCGCCACCGCCATACCCAGTACTCCGCTGACGTCGACGATCGGCCGCGGCTGACTCCAGCGCTCCGATGAGGCGGCCGCGCCGGGTGGCAGCCAGCACTGGAGCGTCCGCTCGAAGGCACCCGTCCCGGTGTAGCGCTCGACGAAGGTCAGCTTCGTCTCGCCGCCCGCCGTATCGACGAAGGGCGCCAGGTAGTCCACCGAGAGTCCCGTATCGGCCTCGATCACCGTGCACACCGAGGCGGCGCTGGCCCAGGCGTCGGCGCTCCAGTCGAAGAAACTGGCGTAGACAACCTGCGCGCCGCTGCTCAACGTGGCGCTGAGCACGACAAGGAAGTCGTCGCCGATGCGGTCGCAGGAGACTCCGCTCGCGGCGAGGAACGCCAGGCCCGAGGTGCGGATCGTGCCGACGACTCCGCCGATGACCCGCACGCCCAACAGGGACCCGCCCTCGATCCAGCAGACGAACTCGTCGCTGTCGTTGCGCGGCGCGCAGGCAACGCCGCTGCAGAAGGGAACGGCGGTCTTGACGTTGATTCCGGCCCAGTTGGCGCCCTCGTCGCTGCTGACAGCGCGACGGATGCGCGTGTTGCCGGTGTTGTAGTGGGCGATCACCACGCGTTGCGAACCGGCGTCGTGGTTGGCCCTGATCGCCAGGCGGGTGGTGTTGTTGACGCTGAACGGCTGCGCCCAGCTTCCGTAGTTCGGAGAGCTATCAGGATCGGCGACCGTGTTCAGCTCCAGGTCGCCGGCGTTGCGCCGCGCGCGCAGGACCACACCGTTGTCGGCCGTGACGGTCAGGTCATGGGCGTCGGGCGTTTCCAGGCCGCTGTAGATCGACTGCGGATGGGCACGCGTGACACCGGCGTGGCGGTCGCGCACCAGAGCCGAGACGACCGGTATCACGGACGTCTGCTTTTGCGCGGCGAGCAGGTCGGCGTGGAGTGTTCTCAATGGCGTTTCCTTTCAGTTGTTGGTTGAAGGTTGTGCAATTGCGTGCCCGTGGTCAGAGGAGGCGCGATGAGCTTCGCGGAAGCACACTTAGCCCGTGGACGACCGCATCCTCTTCGTGCCTCCCGTCTGGTGTCCCGATCCTCTTGTCTTCGAGGACTGGCCGTCCGTCAGGGCCTTCATGCGCAGGACCCGTCAGATACTTCCCGTCGATATCCTTCGCCTGCCGACCATCAGGGGAGAGCCGCGTGACGGCAAGGGCGTCGACTGCACGCTCAACGCCATCCGTGCTCAGCTCCGGCCCGAGCACCACGTCGTTGATGCCGGCGGCACGGCCGGGGAGGCGCTGCTGCTCGTGCTGTCTACGACCAAGGCCCAGTCGCTGACGCTCTGCGGCTTCTACCCGCATCCGGGCCACACCGAGTTCGACAAGGACCGAGAGGCCGCGACGATCTACCGGACGATCGTCTCCGTGATGGTCTCCGGCCCGGCGCAGATGGTC
>DASTBR010000232.1:0-11593 GCA_035711945.1 Dehalococcoidia bacterium | reverse complement strand
AACAGGAGCTCTTGGCCGGGCTGACCGCGCTCGAGCAACAACCCGAAGAGAGCGAGCCGATGGATTCAGCGCTGACCGACGACCGTCTCCGCCTGATCTTCACCTGCTGCCACCCGGCGATCTCGGTGGAAGGGCAGGTTGCGCTGACCCTTAGGACCCTGGGCGGCCTGACGACCGCCGAGATAGGGCGCGCCTTCCTGGTCAATGAGACGACGATGGCCCAGCGCCTCGTGCGCGTGAAGAAGAAAATCCGCCAGGCCGCGATTCCCTACAGGGTGCCTCCCGACCACCTGCTGCCTGAGCGGCTTGGCTCCGTGCTGGCGGTGGTTTATCTGATCTTCAACGAGGGGTATAGCGCGACCGCCGGCGAGTCGCTCGTTCGTCGCGAGCTCACGGGCGAGGCGATCCGCTTGGCCCGCCTGCTGGCCGACCTCATGCCGGACGAGCCGGAGGTCACAGGTCTTCTTGCCCTGATGCTCCTGCAGGACTCCCGCCGAGAAGCCCGCGTCGACGAAGACGGTGATCTGGTGCTACTTGAGGACCAGGATCGTAGCTGCTGGGACCACAAGCAGATCGAAGAGGGCCTGAAGCTCCTCGACGGCTTGGCCGCCAGGCCGGTTGGTGTCTATCAGCTTCAGGCGGCGATTGCTTCGCAGCATGCTCGAGCCCCGCAACCTGAGGCAACGGACTGGCAGGCCATCAGGCGACTGTATGACAGCCTGCTGGAGCTGAGTCCCTCGCCTGTCATCGCGCTCAACCGCGCGGCCGCGGTGGCCATGGCGGACGGCCCGGAGTCCGGGCTAAAGCTTCTGGATGAGCCCTCCCTCGAGCAGAACTTGGACGACTATTACCTCTATCATGCTGCCCGCGCCGACCTGTTACGGCGGCTCGGGCGCGCCGAGACCGCCGGCGCGTGTTACGCCCGCGCCTTAGAGCTGGCGACGAATCCCGCCGAAGCACGCTACCTGCAGCGCCGGATGCGCGAGGTGGGACAGCCTCTGTCACCCTGAGCCCGTGCTCGCTCGCATCATCTTCTACGGCGGGCTTTTCGTCGTCGCCTGGCTGCTTGTCTGGGCGTTCTTGATCGTCTTCGGCGAGTACCTGCGCGTTGACCGAGTAGCTGACTTCCTGGAATCGGGGGAGGGCTCGCTCAACTTCGTGCTGGCCGTGGTTGTCAGTGCGCTCTTCATTCTGGCCGTCTACACGACGGCCCTGAGCCGTAAGCGCTAGGAATGGCGAAGGTCCTCACCGCTGGTGAGGACCTTCATGTCTGTTCAGCAGGCCTGTAAGCCGGGTTCTGTATCCTTCCACTTCTGGAAGGACGGTGGCCATCCATCTAGGCCTTCCATTGCTGAAAGGCTCATGCGGCCAACCCGAGGGACGCGGGCCGGGCGCCCTGCCCCGCCAATGGCGGGGGCCCTCCTATTCGGCCTTGCTCCGAGTGGGGTTTGCCCGAACCGTACTGTCGCCAGCACGACGGTGCGCTCTTACCGCACCATTGCACCCTTGCCCTTCAGAGAAGGGCGGTATGTTTCTGTGGCACTTTCCGTCGCCTCGCGGCGCCTGGAAGTTATCCAGCACCCTGCCCGGAGGAGCCCGGACTTTCCTCCCTCTCGCCAGGGCAAGAGGGCGGCCACCCGGCCTCCTGAACACCCTCACTATAGAACGTTTGGCCGAAATTTCCCAACCAGCGACTGCAGACCGACCGGTCTGCTGCCGATTAATGAAGCAGGGAACAGTGATTCTCTAGCTCCGCTGTCCCAAAGGGGAATCATGAAACTTCTGGCTAATCGCAAGCTAATCGGAGCGCTGGCCGCCTTTGGCGGTCTGACAATAGCGCTCACTACGGTGTCGTCCGCTCAGGCGGGCGGTCCCATCGGCGACATCGAGTGTGTGAAAACGGTCAATGGCGCCTCCTCGGGCACGACCGTCGAGCCTGAGATCGACGTCACATTCCAGGTGGAATGCGACGTCATCGTTCTCGCTACGGTCGGCACGGTGCAAACTGAGGAACTCGAGATCGTCGACACGCTCTTCGCCAACTTCGATATCGAGACTGCAACCTGCGCCGAAGGCAACGGCGCCACGTTCGACCCGCCAACGCCAGCCGCGGTCAACGGTCAGGAGGTGACCTGCGACTCGGTGCCTGACGAAGTCGACGACCGCCTGCGGCTGACCGTTGTTGGCCAGTTCGTGGACGGGCCCTGCGGGCCCGGCAACAACGCGGCCACCGCGACCTACGACGCTGACGTCGAGACCCCCGGCGCGATCTTTACCCTCGAATGTGAGGACCTCATCGCCGACAAGGTCGCCAGTTCGGCGACTGACTCGACCGGCGCGACCGTAGCGCAGGGCGGAACCATTACCTACACAATCACAATCTGCAACGACGATGAGGGCGACGGCGACGCTGAGGGCGTCCGTGTCACCGACCAGCTGCCGACAGCGCTGACCTCGGCCAACGCCACCTCGGATGACTTCACGCTGGCGCCAGGCGCCGCGGGCCAGATCGTCGCCACGCTCGCGCTGCTGGATCCCGGAGAGTGCGCCACACTGCGAATCACGGCTACGGTGGCGGCCAATGCAACCTGTGGCCTGGTGCTGACGAACACGGTCACGGCTGTTTCGACGACAGGCAGC
Source organism: Dehalococcoidia bacterium (assembly GCA_035711945.1). Classification (GTDB taxonomy): domain Bacteria; phylum Chloroflexota; class Dehalococcoidia; order WHTO01; family WHTO01; genus DASTBR01. The sequence continues at coordinate 8,953 of DASTBR010000232.1, read as the reverse complement.
ACGTTCGACGCCGACCCGTCGAACAACGTCGACAGCACGTCGACAACGGTTACCTGCCCGGCCAGCCAGCCGGGTGGCACGCCGACCCCAGGCGGTGGCGGCGGCCCGTCGGTCGGCACCGGTGACTCAGGACTGGTCGGCAGCGGCTCTGTTGAGTCGTGGCAGTTGGCCATCCTCGGGGTTGGGCTGCTCGGCACGTTCGCGGCTGGCACCTTGGCCGCTCGTAAGCTGCTCTAGCCTCTCTCGGCCAGAAGCTTCGCACAGGGCGCTCCGCAAGGAGCGCCCTGCTTTATCTAGAAGAGGCGCGCCTGCTCGGCGAGCGCCGGCGCTTCGGCCAGCGGCTCCGGCCCCGGCTCGGGTTCCTTGAGATAGTCGGGAAGATGGCGGAAGTCCTCTTCGATGACGCTCCTCAAGCTGCCCTGGTGGAGCGCTGCTGCCGGGTGGTACATCGGTACGACGGTGAGTCCATCGCGGCTGAACTTCTGGCCGTGCACACGTGATATGGAAGCGCCGGGCAGAAAGCGCTGCAAGGAATAGCGGCCGAGCGTGACTATCACCGCCGGGTCAATCGCCTCCAGCTGCGCGGCAAGGTGACCGGCGCAGGCCTCAATCTCGCCCGGCAGCGGGTCACGGTTGCCCGGCGGGCGGCACTTCAGCACGTTGGCGATGAAGACTTCGTTGCGAGCCAGGCCGGCGGCGGCGAGTAGCTCATCGAGCAACTTGCCGGCCTGTCCCACAAACGGGCGACCCTGCTGGTCCTCATGAAACCCGGGCGCCTCCCCGACGAAGACCACGGGCGAATTGGGGTTCCCCTCACCAGGGACTGCGTTTGTTCTCTCGGAACCTAGGGGGCAGTCCCGGCAGGCGCGAATCCTCTCGGCGATGGCTGTCAGCGCGGCCGGCGAGTCAATCATCGGCCCGCAACTCCCGAGGCCCTCGTCATAGGAGAAAACTGGCGCAGACTGGTCACCGGTGAAAGCGTCTTACCGACAGCCTTTTCCCCAGCGACTCAAACGAGTGACCGCATCCGGCGAGCGCGGAAAGAGGCGTAGAACATACGCAGAGCTACGACGATGACAGCCACGCCGAAGATTCTCTGGAGTGTTTCGCCCGAAAGCAGGTTTGCCAGGTACGAGCCCACCACGACGGCTATCACGGCCATTGGCATAACGGCCAGGAACACGCTGCGCTCAAGGTTGTCGTGCTTGACGTTCACGTACGAGCCGGCCAGCGCCGTCAGCACGATGACGGCGAGCGACACGCCCTGGGCCGTGTGCTGATCCTCGCCCAGGAGAATGACCATCGCCGGAACGAAGATGGCGCCGCCGCCGACTCCAAAGAGGCCGGAGGCAATACCGCCGACCAGCCCTACGGCAACAGCAATCAGAAGCTCACCCAGCTCCATCTCAGGCGACAAGCATCCTCGCGCCGATGACGAGCAGGTACAGAGCGAATAGGTTAGTCAGCCAGAACTCGTCGATCCGCTGGAGGTAGCGAGCCCCGATTAACCCACCGGTCATGCTGCCCAGCGCGAGCAGCGGAATCAGCTCCCAGGTGATCTCGTCGACCAGCGCATAGACGACGAAGCCTGCGATTCCGACGAACAGAAGTATTGCGAGCGAGGTTCCGTGAGCGAGTCGCTGCGGAAGCCCGAGTAGCCCGGTCAGCAGCGGGATCATGATGGCGCCGCCGCCAACTCCGGTCAGTCCGGCGAACAGACCGCCGGCTGCGCCCGTGAAGAAGGCTGCGGCTCGACGACCCCGCGACACAGAGAGAAGGGTCTGTACTCAGTTAGTCGGCGTCAAGCTCAGGAGAAGCGCACCGGCTGGTCGCCGCCCGGCTGCACCAGGAAGGCCAGGATCGTGCCGAATCCGTAGAGGACGATGATCGGCGCTGCGATCAGTGTCTGGGTAATCGGATCGATAGTCGGCGTGACTATCGCCGATACGATAAAGGCGCCGACCACCACGTACCGCCACTGCCGGACGAGCCACTGACCGTGGACGATACGAAGCTTGGCCAGCCCCATGATTAGAAGCGGCGTTTGGAAGGTAATACCGGAGATCAACAGCATCCGCAGCACGAAGTCTATGTATGGGCCGATACGCAGCGTGGGTTCAGCCACGTCCTCGCCGAAGTTGATCAGGAAGTCGATCGCTGGTGGTAGCGCCACATAAAAGCCGAATGCCAGCCCCGCGACGAAGGACAAACCGCTGCCCAATACGATCGGGATGATCCACTTCTTCTCCTGGGGCGTGAGGCCGGGCGAGACGAAGGCGATGAGCTGGTAGACGATCATCGGCATTGATATGGCGAGGGCGCACAGCAGCGAGATCTTGAAGTAGGACGCGATGAACTCCAGCGGCTCTGTCTGGATCGGCTTGAAGCCCGGCTGCGCCTTCTCGGCCGGGTTCAGCAGGTACTCCATGATGTCCTTCGCGAAATAGAAGGAGATTGCCGTCGCCACGACCATGAACCCCGCGCAGATCATCAAGCGAACACGCAGCTCGCCGACGTGCTCGAGCAGCGTCATGTACTTCTCGCTGGCGCTGAACTCCTCGGGTGGTTCGGGTGGCCGGGCGGGCCGCGTGCCTGCTGCCATCAGCTCTCGCTGTCAGAATCGCTGACCGGTGATTGCGGACGGCGTGAGGCGCTGCCCCGCGAGCCGTTGCTGCTGCGCTTGCGCGCCGCCGTGCGCGGTGCATTCTCGCTGTCGACGAACTCACCCTGCCCCGCGGCGTCGCTGGTCTCCTTGAGCTCGCGCTCGATCTCCAGGCCGCTGCTCTTCAGGCTGCGTCCGAGCTCTGTGAACTCGCCACGCGTTGCCTCCACCTCGGAAGTGAGCTCGCCAAAGCCTTCCTTGATTTCCTCCCGGACGTTAAAGGCGTAGCGTCGTAGTTCGCGCACGACCTTGCCGATCTCGCGTGCGGTTTGAGGCAGCCTGTCGGGTCCCACAACGAGGAGGGCGACGACCATGATCATCACCAGCTCGAACAGGCCGATGCCGAAGAATTGCATCGCCGAATTAGCTTAGTCGAACCGGCCGGATGAGCCCGAACGGCGAGCGATTAGTCCTCTACGCCGTGGTCCTTGAGATAGTCGACGGCGTCCTGTACGGTGGCGATCTTCTCGGCGTCTTCGTCTGAGATCTCGAGGGTGCCGCCGTCGCTGCTGAACTCTTCTTCCATCGACATAATCAGCTCGACGAGGTCCAACGAGTCGGCGTTCAGGTCGTCGACGAATGAGGCGTTCGGCTGGACCTGGTCTTCTTCCACGCCCAACTGCTCGACGATGATCTTTTTCACCCGCTCAAAGACAGTGGCCACTCGTCTCCTCCGCTCGTGTCAGGTGGCGTCAGCGCGCCGCCATCAAGTTTATTGCACTGAGGACGCCCTTTACGAAGCGTCCTGAACTCTCACTACCATACGTCCTCGCGAGCTCAACTGCCTCGTTGACGACGGTTCCGATCCGCGTCGGTTTGCCATACCGCAGCTCATAGACAGCGAGTCTGAGGACATTGCGATCGATAGCGCCCATCTGGTCGATGGGACGCTTGCGGGCGGCCCCTGAGATCGTCGCGTCAATGGTCGCCAGGTTCTCGGCCACCCCATTGACCAGACTCCGCGTGAAGTCGGCAACTTCGCCCTCTACACGATCTTGCAGCTGGCGCTCGAGGCACTCCTGCAATGGATGTCGCGCGACGTCCCATTCGTAGAGGGCCTGCAGCGCTGCGACTCGCGACCGACGCCCCTGGTTCGCTGCCATTACATCGCCAGTCCGCCGTCAACGTTGAGCACCTGTCCGGTTATGTAGCTCGCTTCCTCGGAGGCCAGGAAGGCGACAGCCGCGGCAATCTCCGCCTCGGTCCCGAGCCTGGCGAGCGGGATAAGCCCTAGATAGAGCTCTTCCTGGGTGTGGCTCAGATCAGAGGTCAGCTCGGTCTTAACAAGCCCTGGCGCGACCGCGTTGCAGGTGATGTTTCGCGATGCCATCTCACGGGCCAGTGCCTTCGTGAAGCCAATCATGCCTGCTTTCGACGCCGCATAGTTGGTCTGCCCCACGTTGCCCCTCAGGGCGCCAACGCTTGTGATGTTGACGATCCGTCCCCAACGCTGTCGCATCATGTGTCTGAGCGCTGGACGGCTGCAGTTGAAAGCACCCGTCAGGTTCAGGTCGAGTACCGCCGACCACTCCTCGTCCGACATCCGTATCAGCAGGTTGTCGCGGGTCGTGCCCGCGTTGTTGACGAGGATGTGCAGCGCGCCCAGCTCGTTGACCACGTCGTCGATCAGGCGATTAGCCTGGGCCGGCTCACGGATGTCCGCCTGGATTATGGCTACCTGCCTGCCCAGCTTTCGGAGTTCGCCAGCTACGGCCTCGGCTTGATCGGCACTCTGGCTGTGGTTGAGCGCGATGTCCGCGCCCGCAGCCGCCAGTGTACGCGCAATCTCCGCGCCAATACCGCGCGACGAACCGGTAATCAGTGCCTTTCGGCCGTTGAGGTCGATCACGAAGCGACCGGGCTCGCCAGGTCAGCGAGCGAGCTGACGTTCAGCGTCTGGGCTTCGGGAGCAATTCGCTTGACCATCCCCGTCAACACGGCGCCAGGCCCGAACTCTATGAAGCGAGTGACTCCATCTGCCGCCATCTTCTGTACTCCGTCTTGCCAGAGGACAGGATGGTCGAGCTGGAAGGTTAGCTCGGCGCGTAACGCTTCGGGGGTTGTCAACGTCTCGGCGCTGCCATTGGCCACTACCGGGACCTGCGGCTCGTCGATCTCGAGGTGGTCAAGGTAGGATTGGAGCCCTCGCGCTGCGGGGCTCATCAAGCTCGTGTGGAACGCTCCACCAACCTTCAGCGGCATCGCGCGCTTGATACCGTGCTCACGCGCGGCGTCGACAGCCGCAGCGACCGCCTCAACTGGTCCGCCGATAACAATTTGTCCCGGCGCGTTGATGTTGCAAACCTCACAGCCTGTCGCCTCGCAGAGTGCCTTCGCTTGATCGAGGCTGGCGCCAAGCAGCGCCGCCAATGTGCCAGGCGTCTCCTCCGACGCCTCTTGCATCAGCCTCGCCCGCTCCTGCACGAGCTTGAGCCCATCGGCGAAAGATAAGCTGCCCGATGCGACGACGGCGGAGTACTCGCCGAGACTGTGGCCCGCGACAAATCGTGGCCGCGACAGTTCCAGCGCCTGGCTGTGACTGGTGGCAGCCTTAAGCGCCGCCAGGCTGGCAACAAAGACGGCTGGCTGCGTATTCGCAGTCCTGACCAGCTCATCCTCGGGCCCACTCTCGATCAGGCTGGTCAGCGAGGACTTCAGTATCTGGTCGGCTTCGCTGAAGAGCGCCCGGACATCAGGGTCCTCGGCTGCGAAGTCCAGCGACATGCCAATCTGCTGGGCGCCCTGACCCGGAAAGAGCCAGGCGTCGCTGCCGTCGGGCAAGCTGGAGAAGTCGATCAGGGGCATAGAGACAGGTTCAACCCTCTCAACTCGGCGGGCAAGCTGCGTTCAGTGATGAAAGTCGTCAGCGCGCTAGGAGGCGGGCGGTGCACCCTCTTCGCGCAATTCAGGAGTCTCGATCTCGACTGCCTGCCGTCCGCGGTAGGTGCCGCAGATGGGACACGCGTGGTGGGGCAGGCGAGGGCTGTTGCACTGCGGACAATCGACCAGGGTTGAGGTCGTAGCGCGGTGGTGACTGCGCCGCTTGCCCTGGCGCGACTTCGGGTACTTTCGCTTCGGTAGTGGTGGCATCTATTCCTTGTCCATCCGACCCGCGAGCTCCGCCAGCGCGGACCAGCGGGCGTCAACAGGGGCTTCGTGCTTGTGCTGGGATTCCTGGTTGAGGTCGACTCCGCAAACGGCGCAAAGGCCTTTGCACTCGGGGCGACAAAGCGGGGCGAGATCCTCCGCTATCCACCGATACTGGCGGATTGGCTCGCTCAAATCAAGAATGTGGTGCTCGTCAATCAGGAACGCTTCAGGGTCGTCCTGCGCGGGCAGCCGACGACCGCTGTCGATGTCGATCGTCGGGTAGTAGATCTCCTCGATACGGACCGGCATCGATGTCTTGAAGCTCGAAGTGCAGCGCGCACACTCTTCCTCAACCTCAAGCGTGAGGTCGGTTTCGGCGAGAATGCCGTCGTTCGTCCTCGTCAGCTTTACATGTCCGCTGACCGGCGCACGCGTCCCTTCGTCCCTGAGGAGCACCTCTCCCTGCTCTATCTCGTATTCTCTTGTCTCCCCGATCCCTTCCTTGAGCAGTCCTACAACGTTGAATTCCACGGGATCACCTCCGCAGAAGAGGTCCGTCCCAAGTATAGAGACGCCGGGCGATCGCCCTTCAGTCACGGCGGTGGATAAACCTTCTTGAAGCAGAAAAATAGCGCCGTATAATTCCCTTCTACCTCCCGCATCAAGGCCACGGAATGGAGGCGGCGTGACCGTCGCTGCGGAGTTGTTCAACCTTCAGAGACTCGACACCGAGCTCGAGGCCAAGCAGGGAGCGCTCGCTCTCCTGCAGACCCACCTCGAGGATGGTGACGGCCTCGATGAGTCCCGCGAGGCCCTAGAAGCATCTCGCCACCAGCTGCGCGACCTCGAGACTACCGAGAAGGACCTCGAGCTCCAGGACGAAGAACTGTCCGCCCACCTCTCACAGATGGAAACGAAGCTCTACTCCGGCCGCATCAACAGCCCGAAGGAGCTTAACGACCTCAACAATGATGTCGCGATGCTCAAGCGACGGCGTCAGGAACTCGACGAGCGCGTCCTGCTCCTCATGGATGAAGTAGAGGTCGCGCGCAACGCATTGGCCGCCTCAGAAGCGGCCTTGCAGGAAGCGGTCAACAGCGCCGGTGCTAGGCGCGAGTCAATGACCAGCGAAAAAGACGAAACCACACGCCAGATCTCCCAGCTTGAAGCGCAGCGCGCCGACCAGGCCTCGCAGCTTCCGCCTGCTGCGCTTAGTCAGTACGACGTTGTGCGCGAACGGCGCCGCCCGGCCGTCGCTTCGGTCGAACGCGGAGTTTGCTCCGGCTGCCGGGTGGAGATACCGGACCATCTGATCAAGGAGGCTCGTCGTCAGCTAACGTTCTGTAGCAGCTGTAACCGCATCCTCTTCGTGGCCTGATGTTCGCCTGCGGTTACTTTTCCGACCTCGGTGAGCCGGGCAACCTGGCCGCGCAGAACCAGGATTTTCTCGACTATTGCCAGCAGCAGGGTTTCGAGGTACACGCAACATTTTTCGACCGCGATGGCGACCGCTCGGGGTTCCTGCGTCTCGTGGAGTATCTCCGCCCCCAGACCACTACCGTCGGCCCCCGGGAGTTCGCCGTAACCGTTGTTCCGCGGGTCGCATCGCTCGGCCCCAATAACGAAGTTGCCGCCGCGTCCTACTACGCACTGCGGGAGTCCGGGGCGCGGGTCATCGTCCTCGACCTCGACTACTTCGAGGGCGACCAATGGCCGGCATCGGTGGCCGCCGGCGAATCTATCGGCAGCCGTGTTCGTGCTGCAATGCGCAAACGGGCCCTCAAGGGCGAGGTGTTGGGCAGGCCTCCCTATGGTTACGCGCCGGGCCGCTACCGCCGCCTGCAGCCGGTCGCGGAGGAGGCAGCGGTCGTGCGCTACATGTTCAAGCTCTACCTGCGCGAGAACCTCGGCGTCCGCCTGATCGCCCGGCGACTCAACCAGGAGGGCTACCGAACGCGCCAGGGCAAGCTCTGGACGATGGTCTCGGTGCGTGACATTCTTCGCAATCGGGTCTACCTCGGCAACTACAACCGGCTGGGCGTGCGAGTACCGGGCAGCCACCCCAGGCTGGTTTCCGAGGAGGATTTCAAACGCGTCCAGGACCGCATGGCGCAACGTCGCAGCTCACCAATGGCTCGAACCGCCGGGGACTTCCTGCTTGCAGGGCTCCTCGCCTGTGGCGAGTGCGGCAACCACATGATCGGCGTGACCCGACGGCAGAGCTGGCGCCGCAAGGGCGACGGCAGCGCTCATACCGTCATTTACCGCTACTACCAATGTCAGTCGCGCACGAACCAGGGCATCTGCCGCTATCACACACGGCGCGCTGAACAGCTCGAAGCATCGTTGCGCGAAGCCCTGCTCGGCACCAGTAACGGGCCAGACCTGGTGCGTCGCCAGCGTGCCGGCGACGAGCTCGGCGTGCAACAGTCGACGAGCAGCGATCTCGACCGGCTCGACAAGAAGCTGAAGGCCATCGACTCACGGATCGCCCGCGCCCTTCAGAACGACTCGCGGCGGAAGCAGGACGCCGCGCTGCTCAAGCGACTGTCCGTGGACCGCATCGAGATCGAGATGCGCCGCATCGACATCGAGCGCCAAGCAGCGCGCCTCTTAACGGCCGAGGAGCGGCGCAACGCCCGCCAGCAATCGTTAAACGCCTTGCTGGAGCGCTGGGAGGCCACGCCGTTGGCTGAGGCCCACGAGATCCTGAAGGACAGCATCGAACGCATCGATGTCCATGACGACCGGCTCGAGGTCAGCCTCTACTGAAGCGGCGGCTTGCTCGGCCATCGGCGAAGATCAGCCTGTGAACGTCTTCCGGCGGCAGGGCGAAGCCTCGCCACCCTCCGATGCCTGGTTGCGCGTAATCCCACTTGGCGGCCTCGGCGAAATCGGCAAGAACATGATGGTCTACGAGACCGCCAACGACATGATCGTTGTCGACTCCGGCCTCATGTTCCCCGAAGAGGAGATGCTCGGTGTCGACCTCGTCATTCCCGACATAACTTATATCCACGAGAACGCCCACAAGCTGCGTGGCATCTTCATCACCCACGGCCACGAGGACCATACTGGCGCGCTGCCCTACGTGATGAAGGAATTGCAGGCGCGCATTTACTGCACGCGCCTCACGCGGGGCTTGATCGCCATCAAGCTCAAGGAGCACCGCATCCTTGACGATTCCACGCTTCTCGCCGT
>DASTBR010000231.1:0-3411 GCA_035711945.1 Dehalococcoidia bacterium | reverse complement strand
GCCGAGAAGCGCCTCGCCTTCGCCCGCGACCAGGTGGACGTTGGGCAGAAAGCCATCGAGACCGACGACCGCCGTGCCGCCGCCTCAGCCGCCAGCCAGGCGCAATCAGCCGCTGCCGAGGCGGATGGGCTTCTCGACGCGATCGACAACATGGAGAAGTCCCTAGGCGAGGCGCTCGCCGAGCTGCCGAAGGAGATATCCGCGGCCGAGCAGGACATTGCAGCGCTCACTTCCTACCTGGCGACGTACGAAGGTGACGATCGCTCACGATTCCAGCGCGAAGCCGCTGAGGCTGAGCGCCTCCTGAACGATGCCAAGCGCGAAGCCCAGACGGCTAAGCCTGACTACATCGAGGCCATCCGTAACGCCCGCCAGGCCAACACGACCGCCGATGTCGTCCTCGCCGGCGCACGCGAGGCCGAAGAGAAGCGTGCGCGCCTGGCGAGCGCCTACTCCTCGACCATGCGCGACGCCGAGGCAGCCTATACGCGCGCCGAGGATTACGTCGGCAGCCGCCACCGCGGGATCCGCAACCGCGCGCGCACAAGGCTGGCCGAGGCCAAGCGCCACCTCGACGGCGCCAGGCGAGCCGGACCGGTGGAAGAGGGCCTGGCAGCCGCCGAGCGGGCTGAAAAGCTGGCCAACGACGCCTACCAGGAAGCCCGCGAAGACTTCGACGACTACGACCGCGGCGGCGGCGTAAGCATCGGCGGCTTCCCGATCCCGATCTTGATCGGCGGCGGTGGCTGGGGAGGCGGATGGGGCGGCACACGCTGGGGAGGCACCGGTGGGGGTCGCAGCATGGGTGGCAGCTGGGGCGGCGGCAGGTCACGCGGTGGCGGCTGGGGCGGTGGTGGCGGCAGGAGCCGCGGAGGCCGCTGGTAGAATTAGCTTCAGTACTGTTGAGACCCCGCGCTATGAAAGGAACTTGAATGGGCCAGCAAACGATCCTCGGGCGTGTCTCGCAGTTGGTGCGAGCCAACGTCAACGCGCTGCTCGACGAAGCCGAAGACCCGGAGAAGATGCTCGATCAGCTGATCCGGGACTTCACGAACAACATCCGCGAGGCCGAGGAGGCCGTTGCCATGACGGTTGGCAACCTGCGGTTGCTCGAGGACGACTTCCGCGAGGCCAAGGAGGCCCACGACGAGTGGGGCAGCAAGGCCGGGGCCGCTTCCACACGCGCTGACCAGCTCCGCGGTGAGGGCAAGACCGCCGAGGCCGACAAATTCGACGACCTGGCGAAGGTAGCTCTGCGCCGCCAGATCAGCTTCGAAGACCAGATCAAGACCTTCGACGCCCAAATCCAACAGCAGACAGAGCTCACCGAGAAGCTCAAGGACGGCCTGAACAAGCTCCGCGAGAAGCGGGAGGACCTCGTCCAGAAGCGCGACGAGCTCGTCAGCCGGGCGAAGATGGCACGGGCTCAGCGCCAGGTCACCGAGGCCGTGCGCGAAGTCTCTGTCATGGACCCGACCAGCGAGCTCTCTCGATTCGAAGAGAAGATCCGTCGCGAGGAAGCGCTGGCCCGTGGCATGGAGGAAGTTGCAGCGTCCTCTATTGACGACCAGTTCGCTCAGCTGGAGACGACCGAGGACGAGGTAGAGGTCGAGGCTCGCCTGGCCCAGCTAAAGTCGGGCGGGTAGGCCCTCGGCAGGCGGGTCTGAGATGACAAGTCTGGCCGGAGGCGCGGCGATGAGCGTGCAACCGCCGATGCCTCAGCCCGAGCCGGATCCTGCGCCCGATCCAAGCCCGATCCCTCTTCCACCAGAGCCGGATCCGGTGCCGCCCAGCCCGCAGCCGGAGCCGCCAAGGCCCTAATTCAAGGGCGTACGGAAGGTCAGGCTACCAGCGAGTTCTGATGCGAGAACATGCCCTCGGGGCTGTCCTTGTAGAGCCAGACGTGCAATAGCCACTGCGTCCGCTCGACATAGGTGCCGCCCGGGCACTGCGCTTCGCTGGAGGCGATGCTCACTCCGCCGCCCTTGAAGCAGAGGTTCTTGTGGTAGTGCCAACCGTCGAGGGGGCCGGCGAAGCCGTCGGGCTGCACCTCATCGCCCTTGTTGGGGGCCGTATAGGCAACCCCAACGAGTACCCAGTTGCCATTCTCATCCGGCTCATAGAGCAGGTTGCTCGGCGTGGCCGGGTCGAACGGAGCGTTCAAGAGCCCCGGCTTCACGAAGTGCGCCGCGATCCCCGGGATGAACTGGGTTATCTGTACGTAGCCGTCGGCGTAAGCGACCTCGATGTCCCGGTACTTCTCTGTCGCTGCCCTGGCGACCTCGACCTGCTCAGAGAGCAGGTCCCATTGCGCCAGGGTGAGCGGGATTTCTTCGTGGGCGCCGTGAATTCCGCCTTCAGCCGATGCCTCGGCCGAAGCTGGGCTCCCACCTCCCTGGTCGTGATGGTCGTCGGCCATCGCACCGCCGACGGCCGCTGCGACCTCCTGGCTCACGTCATCGCTGGCGAGAAATTCAGCGTGCTCGTCCTCGGTGTGCTCCATGCCGTCCTCATGCACGTGGGTCACATCCGCGTCGTGGCTGTGCCCGCCGCCGCCCAGGCCACCTTCGCTCGAGGCGCCAAAGCCGACGGTTAGAAGCGAGAGCGCGATCAGGCCGGCAGCCGGGATCAGGCGCGTGGCGAAGTTCCTTCCAGGTGCGAAAGCAATCTGAAGAAGGAGTCCAGTCACACAGAGGCCAATGCCACCACCGAAGAGCACGTGGCCCGGGTTCGTCAGAGTGAAGATCCCTTCCTCCGCCGCCAGGTCAGGGTCGGCCCAGTGCAGCACCGCATCCCAGGCCAGGCCGATCAGGAGCACAAAGACGCCGGCCACCATCAGTGGCTGCGAGTATCTGGCAAGCGATTGCTTGTTCATCGAGGACCTCCGATTCGCCTAGCTAAGACAGTAGCACCCCATCGAGCGATATTCGAAGGTTTGCGTAAATTCGCGGCAAAGTTGTGACGGATCAGCAATCAGGGCCAGAACAGCGCCTTCGCCTTCTCCCGAAGCTCATCGCGGAAGTTTGGGTGAGCGACCTCGATCAACGCCTCGGCGCGCTGACGGTGGTTCCGGTTCAGCAGGTGCGCCACGCCGTACTCGGTAACGACCAGGTCGGCGTAGAAGCGCGGTACGGTCACGATCGTCCCTGTGTCCAGCTGGGCGACGATGCGCGACACCGATTCGGCAAGCGCCGTGGAGGGCAGAAGCGTGATCGCCCGGCCCCCACGTGAGAAGAAACCGCCGAGATGCATCTCTGGTTGCCCGCCCGTGCCGTTGATCATTCGCCCGCCGAACACGCTCTCTGCCGTTACCTGTCCGGTGAGGTCAATCGAAATGGCGTTATTGATCGAGACGAAGTTGTCGATTGCCAGCAGGTTACGCAGGTCGAGCACGTACTCCGGTGGATGTAG
>DASTBR010000230.1:0-7636 GCA_035711945.1 Dehalococcoidia bacterium | reverse complement strand
CTCGCTGGTCGAGAGGACGCTCCAGAGCGCTCGCCCCGTTTACGGCATAAACACAGGCTTCGGCCATCTCGTCGACGTCGCGGTACCTGCGCCCGAGCTGCAACAGCTGCAGGTCAACCTCCTGCGATCGCACGCCGTCGGCGTTGGAGCGCCGCTGAGCATCGACGAAGTACGCGCGATGATCCTCCTCCGCGCTAACTCCCTTGCCCGCGGCTACTCTGGCGTCCGTCTGGAGCTAATCCAGGCGTTGATCGCGCTGCTGAACGCCGGTGTGCATCCCGTCATCCCGTCTCAGGGCTCGGTAGGCTCCAGCGGCGACCTCGCGCCGCTCGCCCACATGGCTCTCGTCCTCATTGGTGAAGGCGAGGCCATCTACCAGGGCAGCTGGCTGAGCGGCGCCGCCGCGCTCGACGCCGCCGGGCTGCAGCCTCTGGAGCTACACCCCAAGGAAGGACTGGCTCTGATCAACGGTACCCAGATGATGACCGCCGTTGGCGCCCTCGTCCTCCAGGACGCTTTCAACCTTGTCCTCGCCGCCGAAGTGGCGGCAGCGATGTCGATCGACGCCCTGATGGGTACGAGCGCGGCCTTCCATCCTAAGATCCAGGAGATCCGCGGCCAGCCAGGGCAAATCGCCAGCGCGCGGCGTATGCGCAGCCTGTTGGAAGGAAGCTCCATAGCCGACGCGCATCGCGACTCCGACCACAAGGTGCAGGATTCGTATTCGCTGCGCTGCGTGCCACAGGTCATCGGCGCAATCCGCGACGCGCTCGACTTCGCGCGCGAGGTCGTGGCTCGCGAAGCCAACGCAGTCACCGATAACCCCTTGGTGCTAGCTGAGGACCAGCTGATCGTTTCCGGCGGCAACTTCCACGGCCAACCAATCGCCATGGCCCTTGACGTCATCGGCCTTGCCCTGACGCAGCTTGGCAACTTCTCGGAGCGCCGGACTTACAAGCTGCTCTCGCCCGCAGAAAGCGGCCTGCCGGCCTTTCTGACCACTCAGCCCGGCAGCAACTCCGGGCTCATGCTCACCCAGTACACCGCGGCCGCGCTCGCCTCAGAGAACAAGGTTCTCGCCCACCCATCCAGCGCCGACTCGATACCGACGTCAGCTGGTACCGAGGACTTCAACTCGATGGGTGGCGGCGCCGCCCTCAAAGCGCGGCGCATCGCCGACAACGTCAGCCGGATAATCGCCGCCGAGTTGATCTGCGCGGCGCAGGGCCTCGACTTTCGCAGGCCCCTGACCTCAAGCCCGCCTGTTGAGCGTGCACATACCGCCGTCCGCGCAGTCGTGCCGCAGATAGACGAGGACCGCTCACTGGGTCCAGAGATTGAAGCGCTGGCTGCGGTGGTGCTCAAAGGCACGTTCTCGGAGGTCATGGGGACCGAATGAACCTCGGCCAGCCCGACCTGTCACTTCTCCAAGGCGCTCCGCGAGGCAATCAGCTGAGCTGTCGCGGCTGGCTGCAGGAAGCCGCGCTACGGATGCTCCTCAACAACCTCGACCCTGCTGTGGCAGAGCGTCCAGAGGACCTCGTCGTCTACGGCGGCAGCGGTCAGGCCGCCCGCGACTGGCCTTCGCTGAAGGCGATAGTCGACACGCTAAGACGGCTAGCCGACGACGAAACACTGCTCGTCCAGAGCGGCAAGCCGGTCGGGGTGTTCCAGACCCACAGCCTGGCCCCACGCGTGCTCATCGCCAACAGCATGTTGGTTCCGGCATGGGCCAACTGGGACGAGTTTTGGAAGCTGCGCGACGCCGGCCTGACGATGTACGGCCAGATGACCGCCGGCTCGTGGATTTACATCGGAACCCAAGGGATCCTCCAGGGCACCTACGAAACCCTGGCCGAGCTGGCCCGTCAGCACTTCGGAGGCAACCTGGCTGGCCGTCTGGTCGTCACCGCCGGTGTCGGCGGCATGGGCGGAGCCCAACCCCTCGCCGTCACCATGAACGGCGGCGTGGCTCTTGTCGCGGACGTCGATAGAGCCCGTCTGCGCCGCCGCGAGGAGACCCGCTATCTCGACCGCATCGCCCCTGATCTCGATGCCGCCCTCAAGGAGGTCGCGGATGCCCGGTCCCGAGGGCAGCCGTTGTCCGTCGGCCTCGAGATGCACGCCGGCGCCCTGCACACTGAGCTCCAGCGGCGAGATATCGAGGCCGACGTTGTCACCGACCAGACCCCCGCCCACGATCCCCTCGCCTACGTTCCTGATCCCTTAAGCCCCGGTGAGGCCGAGGAGCTGCGGCGGACCGAGCCCGAGGAGTATCGGGCTCGCTCGATGAATGCAATGGCGGCTCACGTCGAGTCGATGCTCGCCTGGCAGAAGCGGGGCGCTGTCGTCTTCGATTACGGCAACAACCTCCGGGGCCACGCACGCGAGGCGGGCGTCGAAGACGCTTTCGCCTACCCGGGATTCGTCCCGGCGTACATACGGCCGCTCTTCGCCCGTGGCAAGGGACCGTTCCGCTGGGCCGCCCTTTCCGGCGATCCGCAGGACATATACCGAACCGACGCAGCAGTCACCGAGCTGTTTCCCGAAAACGAGGGACTCCTGCGCTGGCTTAAGCTGGCTCGCGAGCAGGTCGCCTTCCAGGGGCTGCCCGCGCGCATCTGCTGGCTGGGCTACGGCGAGCGCGACAGGGCAGGACTTGCCTTCAACGACCTCGTCCGACGTGGCGAAATCTCAGCGCCGATCGTCATCGGCCGCGATCACCTCGACAGCGGGTCGGTAGCTTCGCCCTTCCGCGAGACCGAGGCGATGAAGGATGGCAGCGACGCCATCGCCGACTGGCCGATCCTCAACGCGCTGCTCAACAGCGTCTCCGGTGCGGCCTGGGTAAGCGTCCACCACGGCGGCGGCGTCGGCATTGGCTATTCCATCCACGCCGGCCAGGTCTCGGTGGCCGACGGCAGCGACGACGCCGACTGGCGCCTGGCCCACGTGCTCAAGTCTGACCCCGGCATCGGCGTGCTGCGCCACGCCGACGCCGGCTACGAGGAAGCAATCGAGACCGTCGATGAGACTGATCTCGATTGGCCGATGCCCTCTGAAGCGCGTGACTGACCTCACCGTCACCAACATCGGCCAGCTGGTGACCGCGCCCTCGTCGCCGCGTCGCGGCAGGGAGATGCGCGAGCTTTCGACACGCTCGAAGGCAGGCGTCGCGGTTGTCGGCGGACGCATCAGCGCGGTCGACGACTCGAAGGCGATCGAGAGCTTGGCGACGGATAGCACGAAGGTCGTCGACGCTGAGGGCTCAGCCGTGATTCCCGGCTTCGTCGACCCCCACACGCACGCCGTCTTCGCCGGTAATCGCCGCGATGAATTCGCCCGGCGCATCGAAGGTCAGGACTACCTCGAAATCCTCGCCGCCGGCGGCGGCATCCTGTCCACAGTCGCCGCAACCCGGGAAGCCACCGCCAGGGAACTCGCCGCCAACTTCGCTCGGCGTTCGGTCCGCATGTTGTCCCAAGGGACAACGTCGCTTGAAGTGAAGTCTGGCTATGGCCTGGATTTAGGCAGCGAGTCGAAGATGCTCGCTGCAGCCAAATCGCCGGACTTGCGAGTCATCCGCACGATTCTTGGCGCCCACGCCATGCCTCCCGAGTATCGCGATCGCCGCGAGAAGTACATGGAACTTGTCTGCAACGAGATGTTGCCGGCGGCAGTGAAGGAGGGGGCGGCCTTCTGTGATGTCTTCTGCGAGGAAGGAGCGTTCACGCTCGAGGAGTCACGCACGATCTTGACCAGGGCAAGCGAGCTGGGTCTCGGCCTCAAAATCCACGCGGATCAGCTCACACCGATGGGCGGCGCCGAACTGGCGGTCGAGCTTGGCGCACGCTCAGCCGATCACCTGGGAGCTGTTTCCCCGGCTGGTGTCGAGGCGCTCGCTTCGTCTGATACCGCCGCCGTCCTCCTTCCGGCCAGCACGATCTACGCCAGTGGTCCGAGCCGCGCACCGGCGCGTGATCTCGTCGACCAGGGCGCCATCGTCGCCATCGGCACCGATTTCAACCCCGGTTCCTCGCCGGTCGACTCGATGCCGCTGGTTCTCTCGCTCGCTTCCCTGGTCTACGGCTTGACGGTCGAGGAGGCCTTCGTCGCTGCGACCGCCAATGGTGCCTACGCCATCGGACTCGAGCAGGAAGCAGGCTGCCTTCTTCCTGGTTTTCGCGCCGATGTCCTCATCCTCGATGCCGACGACTACCGAGACCTGAGCTATCGTCTCGGATCTCGGCTAATCCGCACGGTTATCTCGGCGGGGAAGGTTGTCAACTCACCGCCCGGTGACGGCCCGCTGTGACCGTCTTTCGCTGCGGTCAGCTCTACCAGGCCCGAGGCATCATCGCCGACGCTCGCCTCGTCGTAGAAGACGGCGAGATCCGCGAGGTCGGCGCGTGGCAGAGCGAGGATCGGGCCGACGTCGACCTGAGCGCCCTTGCGGTGATACCAGCCCCCGTCAATGGCCACCTCCATTCCTTTCAATCGCTGTTGCGGGGCATCGCGGATGACCTTCCCTTCTCCGGCTGGCGGGAAGCGCTCTATCGCTACACCACCCGTCTCACACCAGACGACGTCGAGCTGCTAGCCCTCTTCGCCTATAGCGAAGCGGCCTTTCGAGGCACTGGTACAGTCTGCGACTTCTTCTACATCCACCACGGTGGCAACGAGTTCGCCTTGCGGCTCGCCGCGGCGGCCGAACGGGCCGGTATCCGTCTCGTCATAGCGCGCTCGATGATCAACTCCGACCGGGCGCCCGAGGCCTACCGCGAAGCGCCCGATCAGTCCGCGGGGAACTTCCGAGAACTTCGCGCTGCCCTTGAAGGCAAGCCGCTGGTCAGCGCCATCCCGGCTCCCCACAGTCCGCACGGCGCGTCGGCCGAAATGGTGAGGGCCGGCGCTGAGCTAGCGGCGGAGTTCGATTGCCCCTGGCACATTCACCTGGCCGAGGCCGAATACGAGACGACGTTTACGCGTGAACGCTACGGGACGACCCCTCTGCGCTGGCTAAGCTCGCTCGGCGTTCTGGACGCTCGCTGCTGCCTCGTCCACGGCGTCTGGCTTGATCGAGAGGAGGTCGACATCGTGGCAGGTTCAGGTGCGAAGCTGATCCACTGTTCGGGCTCCAATATGTTCCTCGGCGACGGCATCGCTCCTCTCGACAAGTACTTGGACGCCAGCGTCGCTGTCGCGCTGGGCACCGATAGCGGCTCAGCTAACAACCACCTCTCGATGTTCCTTGAGATGCGCCAGGCGTCCCTCTTGCGCCGCGTCGCATCTCGTGAACAGTCCGCCCTTGATGCGCCCGCCGTCTTCCAGATGGCCACCGCCAACGGCGCCGCGATCACCGGCCTGAAAGTGGGCAGCCTCGAGCGGGGGTTCAAGGCTGACTTCGTCGCCGTTGACACGAAAGCACTATCGTTTCAGCCGCCGGGCCTTCTCGTCAACAAGCTGGTCTTCTCGCTCGAGCAGGAGGCCATCCGTGAGGTCTACGTCGCGGGCAGCCAGGTCGTTTCGAAGGGGAACCTGACATGGGCGGGCGCCGAGGAGCTTCCCGTTCGCCTAGAGCATCTGGCAAAGCGGCTGGACCTGCCGACTTGAGCGTGAACCCCTCCGAGGCGGCACGCCTCCTGTCCGAGTACCTCCGCATCGACTCGACGAACCCGCCCGGCGACACAACTGCCTGTGTCGAGTGGCTGCGTGCTCAGCTCGCCGCCAGTGGCATCGAGTCGACGATACTCGGCTTCGACGCCGAGGCGCCCAGCCTTGTGGCCACCGTCGGGGATGGCGACGAGGCACTCGTCCTCCACCACCACATGGACGTTGTCCCCGTAGATGGCCAGGACTGGACGGTTGCTCCATTCGCTGGCGAGATCATCGACGGCTACATCTACGGTCGCGGTGCGCTCGATATGAAGGGTTTCGGAATCCTTTGTCTGTTAACGCTCAACGAGGTTGCCCAACGCTCCGGCGATCTGCGCCGTCCCCTTCGCTTCCTGGCCACAAGCGACGAGGAGGTCGGCGGGACGCGTGGTGCAGCGTTCCTGTCCTCGAATCACCTGCCGGAAACTGGCGGCGCTTTCCTCTGGACCGAGGGCAGCTTCGCCACGATCGCTGGTGGCGAGGTCACCTATCCCATCCAGACCGCCGAGACCGGGGTCGCTGCCATTGAGCTGACCGCGACTGGTCGGCCGGGCCACGCTTCCATGGACAACGCTGAGAATCCGGTAACGAGGCTTGTCGGAGCTGTTGAGCGCATCGTCCGCGCGAAGCTCGCTTTTAAGCCGACGCCCACTGTGCTCAACGCGGGCGGTAGCTTCAATGTCGTTCCCGCTGTCGCCACCTGTACGTTCGACATCCGCGTGCCACCCGGCGTCACACAGGAGCAGGTAATCGCTCAGCTGCTGGACTCAGCCGGCCGGCCGCTATGGCTCAGCGCCGAAGTTGCCCGCTGGAGCGATCCAACCTTCTCGCCGGAAGACAGCCAGCTCATGACAGCCATGGAGAATGCGATCAGGTCCGAGCGGCCCGAAGCGGAGATCACCACGGTTCAGGGACGAATTGGAACAGACGCGAGGCCCTACCGCGGGCAGGGAGTAGTCTGCTACGGACTCGTGCCCTTCGAGCTCGACGAGAACGAGCTCAAGGGCATGCACGGTACCGATGAACGCGTCTCGATCGAGAACCTGGAGCGAGGCTTACGGATAATGCGCCGTGTGGTTGAGACGCTCTGCCTCTAGCCGGCAAGAAGCGCCGGCAACGCTTCCTCGTAGATCTTTCGCAATTCCTCGACTGGCAGATCGATGTCTGTCCCCAGGCGAAACCGCCCGTCGTCTGTCGTTGCGCCAATTCGGAGGGCCGGAACGCGGTGGCGGCTGGCGATGGACTCCAATTCCGTGGCATCTTCAGGTTCGACCGTCACCAGAATCCGCGCCTGCGCCTCGCCGAAAAGCGCTGCGTCAACCCTGCCGTCCGCTACCCAGCCGATCGCCTCGAGCCCGAAACCGGATTGGAGTGCAGACTCAGCCAGCGCTACGGCCAGGCCGCCGTCAGCGCAGTCATGCGCCGACCTGACTAACCCCGTCCGGATCCCTTCCAAGCACGCCTTCTGCACCGCAGCCTCGCGATCCAGGTCGATCGCGGGCTGGCCCGCGGCGAACCCGTGCACCGCCATCAGGTACTCGCTTCCGGCAAGCCCGCCGGACGGATCGAGATCCGCATCGCCCAACAGGTAAACCTCCAGGCCGGCCGCCGCGAAAGCTGAGCCGCGAGCCTGGTCGACGTCCTCGAGAACACCAAGGATACCCACCACAGGCGTCGGATAAATGGGACTTCCGCCACTCTCGTTGTAGAGACTGACGTTGCCCGAAACGACCGGCGTGTCGAGCATCTCGCAGGCAGCGGCCATGCCATTGATCGCCTCTTCAAGCTGGTAATAGACCTCGAGATTCTCGGGGTTGCCGAAGTTCAGGCAGTCCGTCGCGGCGACTGGCTCACCACCGGCGCAAACGACGTTGCGCGCTGCCTCAGCAACGGCGATCGCTCCTCCCGCACGAGGATCCAGGTAGCAATAGCGGCCGTTCCCATCGGTGCTCAGAGCGATCGCGCGATTCGTTCCCTTCAC
>DASTBR010000229.1:0-4274 GCA_035711945.1 Dehalococcoidia bacterium | reverse complement strand
CGGCCGACGAGGTGCTGCCGCCCGACCGGCTGCCCGACGTGCTCCCCCGCGCGGACTTCGTCGCCCTCTGCTGCCCTCTTACGCCGGCCACCCGGAGCGTCATCGACGCCGCCGCGTTCGCAGCGATGAAGCCGTCCTGCTACTTGATCAATGTTGCCCGCGGCGGTTGCGTCGACGAGCCGGCGCTGCTGGATGCGCTCCGCAACAAGCGGATCGCCGGCGCCGCGATCGACCATTTCTGGGACGAGCCGCTGCCGCCCGAGTCACGGTTCTGGGACCTCGACAACGTGCTCATCACACCGCATACCGGCGGCGAGACCCGCAAATACGAGGACCGCGTGACCGGGATCGTGGTGGAGAACCTGGAGCGGCTCTGGGCCGGCCGCGACGACCTCGTGAACCGGATCGTGTAGGCCCGAAGGCGGACTGCAAGCGTAGACGACCAAGACATCAGGGCCGCCAGCGGTGAACCGTGGCGGCGTGCGGCATCGTCGTGAAGCCGAGGGTCAGTGCACCCTTCTGTCGCGCACCGCGCGGACGTTGCCAGCGATCTCGTTGAGATGCGTCTCCCACGTTCCGCAGCAGCCGCCCCAGATGTCGATATGCGGGAACCGTCTTGCGAGATCGCCCATGAGCTGACCGAGCTCCACAGGGTCGCCTTCCTCGAGATGGCCGAGCTTGCAAAGCGCAATCTTGTCCATTTTCGCTGCGTTGGGGCGCAGGCTCCTTACCCGATCGAACCAGCTTCCGGGCTCCAGCGCGGGCTCGAATTCGACGGGATGCGAGCAGTTGATGCCATAGAAATCAGGCTTGTCGGTTCCGGCTTCGGCATCAACGGTTTCGATAGCCTGCTTGAGGCTTGGCCCTGACTTGAGCCGGCTCGTGCTGTCGAGGGTAAACGAGACGGTAAGCGGCAGGCCGATCCGGGCCGCCGCGCGCGATATGCCAACGGCCTCAGGAATGTTGTTGAACGTCGCGGCCCAAACGAGATCGACGCCGGCCCGTTTCAAAGTCTCGAGCTGGACGCTGTGGTAGTCCTCCGCTTCTTCGGCCGTGATCGTACGATTGAGGGCATAGGCATCGCCCCTCGGGCCGGCGACGCCCACGATCAGAACCTGAGGGACTTGCCCGGCATATGGCTTGGCGACATCGCGCAGGAACTCGATCGCACGGAGCTGCATCTCCGCGAGGCCCCCGCGCGAATAACCGAGAAGCTCGCCCCAGTCGGGGCTGGCACGGTAGTCGAGCCCGCCCATAAGTGCAGCGAAACCGTGCCTCGCCGCGGTGTCGAGATAGCGTCGGAGCATACCTTGCATCTCGGCGACAGCCTTCGGCTTGTCGAGCAGCGGGAACATCGCGAAATGCGGCAGGTCATGGCCGAATTTGTACATGATCTCGGTCTCTGACCCGCCCTCTGTCAGGTAGAGCATGCCGTCCTTCTGCTCCGGGAAGTGAATTCGCATGCGCTCTATCTCACTCGGAGGTCCACATTTGGCGCGCGTTGGAAAGCCTACAGCAAGCGGCCCTCGTCGCCGAAACGAATCTCGCCCGCGCGGCGCTTCGGATACCGTTCCGCGGCCAAATGGAGCTTTTCGGCCGTTGGGTCGGTCGGCACTCAATTCCGCGGCGCCATCGACACGGTCAGGCTGTTGTCGTGGCGATTGCCGCAGCTGCTGCAGCGAAGCTTCCGCTCGAGGTCGAGCAGCCTGGTGTACGGTGGCCGGCCGTGCTGCAGCAGCCTGGCGTCGATGTGGGTCCGCTTTCGGCAGGCCGCGCAGGTCGCGAAGATCACATGCCATGCGCGCAGATCCTCGAGCCGGATGGCATAGCGCGGCGGCATGTTCTTTGTTTGTTCCACTCTAGCAGAGCTACGCCAGAGCAGGCCGGCGAGCAAGAGCGGCGACAGCGACCACGGTATCGCGGTGACGGGCGGGGTCCATGAGCGGCTTCCATGAGGTGCGGTTTCCGGACAACATCGCCTATGGGGCGACGGGCGGACCGGAGTTCGCGACCACGGTGGTGGCGACCAGCGCCGGGCACGAGAAGCGCAACGTCAACTGGGCCGAGGCGCGCGGCCGCTGGGATGTCGCGAGCGGGCTCAAGAAGCAGGCGCAGATCGACGAGCTGATCGCGTTTTTCCGGGCGCGGAGGGGCAAGGCCTACGGCTTCCGGTTCAAGGACTGGACCGACTACAGCGCCACCGGCCAGCTGTTGGGGACAGGCGATGATGTTCTGACCCAGTTCCAGCTGGTCAAGCACTACCCGTCCGGGAGCGTGATCGAGGTCCGAACCATCACCAAGCCGGTGGCGGGGACGGTGAAGGTGTACCTGGACGGTGTCCCGCAGCTCTCGGGCTGGTCAGTCGACACGACGACCGGGCTCGTCACCTTCAGCACACCGCCGGCGCCCGGGTTCGAGATCACTGCCGACTTCGAGTTTGACGTGCCGGTGCGGTTCGACACCGATCACATGGCGGTGACCATCGAGACCTATCGGCTGCACACCTGGCAGCAGATCCCGATCGTCGAGCTCAGGACCTGAGCCGTCATTTGCCGCTGTTCTCTTTTCGGGCGATCCCGTATTTCCGAAACTCGTCGTCGAGACGCCCCGTCAGCGCCAGACCGATCATGCGAAAATCGGCGCGGGCGCCCATCACGGCACTACGACCGACCAGGGGCTTTCCATCCTTGAAGCCGTAGTGGCTGCCGACCGCCAGCGCGTAGCCACCGACGATCGCCGCAATGACGTACCAGATTTGCAGCGTCGCGATGCCATAGAGGCCGAGGGAGACGCCCCACAGCGTCGCGATGTAATGGCAGATCCGGGTGCCGGTCTTCCTGTGAGCCCGAAGATAGTCAGGCCAGAATTCGGCGAAGCCATCGTTGGATCTGAGCATATGGTGCCTGGCTGGAGAAGGTGTTGACCGGTTGGATGAGGGCCTCACGACGATCCGTCGCCCTACTCGACCCCGTTACGCAGGTTGCCAGCGTCCGTGTCCTCTCGACCGTGGCTTCGGGTTTCGTTGTAAACCAGGAAAGGGTCTCTTGGGAGTCGTCCATCGATGGCTGACATGATCCGGCCATGCACCGATTGGGATCTCGAGGGGATCCTCGAGGTGATCAACGACGCGGCGCAGGCCTACCAGGGGGTCATCCCCAGTGACCGGTTCAAGGACCCCTACATGCCGCGCGAGGAGCTGAGGCGTGAGATCGAGCATGGGGTGAGGTTCTGGGGTTTCGAGCAGGACGGCCAGCTGCTCGGTGTGATGGGTCTGCAGGATGTCGAGGATGTGACCCTGATCCGTCACGCCTATGTCAGGACCAGCCACCGCCGGCGCGGCATCGGTCGCCGGCTGTTGAACGACCTCCGATCCAGAGCGACCCGACCGCTTCTCGTCGGCACATGGGCAGCCGCCGAGTGGGCCATTGAGTTCTACCGCCAGCACGGGTTCGAGATGGTTCCGCGGGACCAGGTGCCGCTCCTGTTGCGCCGTTATTGGTCCATACCCGAGCGCCAGATCGACACCTCGGTCGTGCTGGCAGAGAAGGGCTGGCTCGAGCGCGCTTTGAAGGCGTGAGCTCGGCTACGGCTGGAGCCACGGCCGAAGCCTCGGAATCCAGCGCGGCACACTGTCTTTGTAGACCCGGTACTGATCGCCGAAGCGGCTCTCCAGGGCCTTCTCCTCGCTAAGCGGGAAGTAGATCGCGTTGGCGAGGAAGAAGATTGCTGGCCAGCCTGCCAGCGCCCAAGACCGGAGGAACACGGCCTCTCCCGCGACGGATATACGCGCCGCTCGCCACTGGCCGGCTTGTGCAGCCTTCGTTCGCGGGCAAGTCAGAATGATGCTGCTCCTGCCTGAGCCTCGACAACTAAAGCAGGCTGAGCACGAAGTCTGATAAGGATGGTCAGGCGCACGAGATTGGCGGCAGCGTGGCCCAACTCCGACCGCCCTGCGCTATTCCAGACGCCCACAAGAAACACGGAGAGCAGTTCTCCCCTGACGGCAAGTACTACGCCTGCTGGCGCCAACTCAACTTCCCCTACGCTTTGTCCTCGCTAGAAGCCTAGGCCGGCCAAAAATGCATCCAGTCCTCTTGCGGCAAGAAGTGCAGGATAATGTCCGCTGGCTGCCTGCTGCTGGTCAACGCCGAGCTGTAGCAGTATCCGTGCCCCGTCAAAGGACGTTCGCTGGCCTTTGCATGCTGGGCTGCGAACGAGGACATTTTGCGCCGAGGCGTTAGCTCACCCGCTGCCAGCTCCCGTCCGGCTGCCGG
>DASTBR010000228.1:0-5099 GCA_035711945.1 Dehalococcoidia bacterium | reverse complement strand
TCGCCGCCGCGACCACGGCGGCCTGATCTTCATCGACCTGCGCGACAACTCAGGCTACGCCCAGGTCGT
Organism: Dehalococcoidia bacterium; assembly: GCA_035711945.1. Classification (GTDB taxonomy): domain Bacteria; phylum Chloroflexota; class Dehalococcoidia; order WHTO01; family WHTO01; genus DASTBR01. Next base: position 5,030 of record DASTBR010000228.1, on the reverse strand, counting down.
CTTCGACCCCAAGGCTTCCGCTGAGGCATACGCCGTCGCCGACGCGTGCCGGCCGGAGTACGTGCTGCAGGTTGAGGGCGAAGTCTCCCGCAGGCCGGGAGGCTCGGAGAACCCGCAGATCGCTACCGGCGAGATCGAGGTAAAGGCCGCCTGCGCGACGATCCTCGCCGAATCTGAGACTCCACCCTTCGAGGTCAACGATGAGACCAACGTCGAGGAGCTGCTGCGCCTGCGCTACCGCTACCTCGACCTGCGTCGCGAGCGCATGCACGAGAACATCAAGCTGCGCAGCCGCGTGGCACAGTACATGCGCACCTTCCTCGCGGAACGCGACTTCGTCGAGATCGAGACGCCGATGCTGGCCGCCAGCACACCCGAAGGCGCGCGCGATTACCTCGTGCCCAGTCGCAACCAGCCGGGCAAGTTCTACGCGCTGCCACAGTCGCCTCAGCAGTACAAGCAGCTGTTAATGGTGGCCGGCTTCGAGAGGTACTTCCAGCTCGCACATTGTCTGCGTGATGAAGACCTGCGTGGCGATCGCCAGCCTGAGCACACTCAGCTCGACCTCGAAATGTCGTTCGTCGAGGAAGAGGACATCCTCGCTCTTCAAGAGGAGCTCTACGCTGGGATGTTCAAGGCGCTGCGGCCAGAGCTGGACACGCCAACGCCGTTTCCGCGCTTCAAGTACGAGGAAGTCATCGAGCGCTACGGCACCGACAAACCCGACATCCGTTACGGCCTCGAGCTTTCCGATTTCAGCGACCTGGCGCCCAGGACCGACTTTGGTGTCTTCAAGTCCGCCGTCGAGACAGGTGGCGTTGTAAAGGGCTTGTCAGCGCCAGGCGGCGCCGAGTTCTCACGCAGGCAGATCGATGAGCTAACCGAGCTCGTCAAGCAGTACGGCGCCAGGGGGTTGGTCTCAATCGCCATCCTTGGCGAGCCGTCGAGCCTGTCGGACGACCAGGTTCGTTCGCCTGTGGCCAAGTACCTAACTCTGCCCGCAATCAGCGAGATGGCTCACCGTGCAGGAGCAAAGCGAGGCGACCTGCTACTCGTCGTCGCCGACCAGCCCAAAACAGCCCACCTGGCCCTCGACGGCCTGCGCCGCGAGCTTGCTCGCCGACTTGACCTCGCCGATACAACGAAGCGCGCCTTCTTGCAGGTTGTGGACTTCCCCTTGTTCGCCTGGAACGACGACGAGGATCGGTGGGAACCGGAGCATCACCCCTTCACCGCGCCACGGGAGGAGGACATCGAGATCCTCGAGTCCGACCCGGGCCGCGTCCGCGCCCGCCACTACGACCTCGTCTGCAACGGCTGGGAACTCGGTAGCGGTTCGATCCGGATCCACCGACCCGATGTGCAGTCGCGTGTTTTCCGCCTCTTGGGCATCTCCGACGAGCAGGCGAAGGCCCGATTCGGCCACCTGCTGGACGCCTTCAGCTATGGGGCGCCCCCGCACGGCGGCTTTGGCCATGGCCTCGACCGCATCGTGGCCATCCTTGCGGGAGAGCCAGACATTCGCGAGGTCATGGCCTTCCCAAAGACCAAGTCGGCGGCAGATCCAATGACCGGAGCTCCCTCCAACGTGCGGCCTGAGCAGCTGGAGGAGCTGGGGATCCGCATCGTGGACGCCTGAGCAAGGAGCCATCCGCCGGTTCTTGGCTGTCTAAACTCAGAATCACAATGCACGTGATCGGCACTGCTGGCCACGTCGACCATGGCAAGTCGGCTCTTGTCCAAGCCCTAACCGGTATCGACCCCGACCGCCTCCAGGAAGAGAAGGATCGCGGTCTGACCATCGATCTGGGCTTCGCCTGGCTGACCCTGCCTTCAGGCGAAGAGGTCAGCATCGTCGATGTGCCGGGGCACGAGCGCTTCATCAAAAACATGCTGGCGGGCGTCGGCGGCATTGACCTCGCTCTTCTCGTCGTTGCCTGCGACGAGGGGATCATGCCTCAGACCCGAGAGCACCTGGCCATCCTCGATTTGCTCGGGGTCGAGCGCGGCGTCGTGGCCCTGGCCAAGAGGGATCTTGTTGACCAGCAGTGGCTCGGTCTCGTGTGCGCGGACGTTGAGGAGCTTCTTGATGGAACAACCCTGAAGGGCTCGCCTTTGGTCCCTTGCTCGGCGCGAACTCGCGACGGACTGACTGAACTGCTCCAGGCCGTCGAAACTGCTCTGTCATCCACGCCACCTGCGGCTGATCGCGCCCGGCCGCGGCTACCCATCGACCGCGTGTTTACTATGTCGGGGTTCGGGACCGTAGTCACCGGGACTTTGCTCGATGGTTCGCTAAACGTCGGTGACGAGGTCGAGATTCTGCCGAGCAACCGGCGAGCTAGGGTCCGCGGTCTGCAAAACCACAAGCAGAAGACAGGAACGGCCCATCCTGGACGGCGGACCGCAGTGAACTTAGCCGGAGTCTCGACCGACGAGCTTGAGCGGGGAATGCAACTGGCTCGACCCGGAATGCTTTCACTATCGTCGCTAGCTGACGTCAGATTGCGAATCTTGCCAGCGCAGTCCGTCAGACACGGCGCACGCCTCATGATTCACCACTTCGCTGCCGAGGTCGAAGCTCGCGTGAGCCTGCTGGAGGATGAGCGCCTCAGCGGCTCTGAGGGCTGGGCACAGTTGCGCCTCGCGTCGCCCCTGCCACTCATCCGCGGCGACCGCTTCGTGGTCCGGGCGGGCGGCGAGACACTGGGCGGCGGCCAGGTCGTCGACATCGCCGCCAGGCGTCATAGGCGCGGTCACGGTGCGACGCTCGAGCGGCTGGCAAGGCTACAAAACGGCGCAGCGGCCGGGATTCTGTCGCAGTTGGCCCAGCTTGAGCCATGTCTGGTCGACACACTCCTGCGAAACGCGGACCGCCCGGAGGAGGCAGGAGCAGCGTTAGAAGAGGAGATAGCTGCGGGTCGCGTAATCCAAGCCGGTGACTGGCTGCTCTCCCGTTCTGGTCACGATGCGTTGAGAACCAGAGCAGTCGCTGCCATCGGCGTATATCACGAGCAGTACCCTCTTCGTCGCGGCATGCCCCGGGAAGAACTGCGCGGCAGGCTGGCAATTGACGGCGAGCTAGCCGGAGCGTTGTTTACAAACTGGGCGAGTGCCGACGACATCAAGGCGATCGGCGCCCTCCTCGCCGTACCAGGTTGGACGCCGAGGCTTACCCCCGCGCAGGAGTCGCGCCTTGACGAGTTCCTCCAGGCTTTGGCCTCGAAGCCGTACGCGCCGGAGCCGCCGCCGATCGATGGCGAGCTAGCGGCCTTCGCCGAAGCTGAGGGTCAGGCAGTGCACGTTGGCGACCTCTACTTCAGCCGTGTCGCCTACGAGGAGATGACCAAGGCAGTCGTGGAGGCAGCACACGAGCAACCGGTCACCCTTGCTCAGGTGCGCGATAGGTTCGCGACCAGCCGCCGTTACGCACAAGCATTGCTCGAACACCTCGACCAGCAACGGATAACGCGACGCGTTGGAGATGCTCGAGTGCTTCGCGAGAAGACGACCAACGTCACGACCAGCTGAGATTACGGAACAGATTCGTCGTATTCGATTGAGATGTGGCCGCCGGCCTGGAGCGCCTCGAATTGCTCGTCGCTGACCTTCAAGAGCTCTTTGTAGACGTAGTCGTTGTGCTCGCCGAAGGCTACAGGCGGTTGGTAGACCGTCACCGGCGTCTCCGGGAACCGATAGAACGGCGCCATGTACTTGTGGACGCCGATATCGTCGAAGACCTTCTGTTCCTGGTACATGGCCCGTGCCTGCACGTGCGCATCGTCGAGAACACGTGACGCTTCGAGTACGGGGGCTGCAGGGACGCCGGCTGCTTGCAACCGGTGGAACAATTCGTAGTCGTCCTGATCCTTCGTCCAGGCGGCGAGTTTTTCGTCCAGCATGTCCTGGTTGGCAACGCGGCCAGCCGAGGTCTCAAGGTCTGGGGCGGTCGCCCAATCTGGTTCGCCCATGACACCCCGTAGCGCGACCCACTCCTCGTCGTTGGTCACGGTGATCGCTATCCAGCGGTCATCGGCGGTGTCTGCTTCGCCCGGCGAGACACATGGATAAACGCCGCAAGGCGCGATCTCGTAAACGGAGCGGTTGCCGTTGGCAGACTGCACGTTGCCGTTCAGCGCGTAATCCATGAAGGCCTGGGCAAACATCGGCGAGGCGTTCTCGGCCTGGGCAACCTCGATCAGTTGGCCCTTACCGGTCTTGCGCCGCTGCCAGAGCGCCATCATCACGGCGAGCGCGCCTTGCGTGCCAGACATGTAGTCGCCGGAGAAGATCGCCGTGTTGTTCGATGGGTCGAGGTCACGGTAGCCGCGCAGCAGCGTGTGGCCCATGACGCTCTCGAGGTGGACGCCAAGGGCCCGCGCCTCGGCATAGGGTCCGCTCAGACCGTATGCCGGGACGCGGACAACGATGATGTCGTCCTTGATCCCCTTCAGCCAGTCGTACGTGATGCCCAGCTTGGAAAGCGTGTCGACAGCGTTGTTTTCGACCACGACGTCGGACACTTCGACGAGTCTGCGGAGGACGTCCATTCCCTCCGGCCGTCGCAGGTCAACCGTGAAGCTTTTCTTGTTGCGGTAGACGCTGACGAACGTTGGATTGTAGTTCCACGGGTGTCGCCCGGGATCGTTGTCGGGCAGTCCCCCGGACCAGGCAGCGACCGCCATCAGGAGTTGGCGCGGCGGGCGCGCCATCGCCCCCCGGGTCATCGGCTGGAAGACAAATGGGTTCTCAGGCTTGATGACCTCCGCGCCCAGATCGCCGAGCAGCATCGTCGCGAACGGCCCGGCCCAGACGACGCAGAGGTCGATGACGCGAACTCCCTTCAGAGGAAGCTCAGCCATCGTGCTCCGCCGCAATCCCGGAGTTGAGTAGATCCTCTACCTCAGCCTCTGTGTAACCAACCTCAGCCAGGATTTCGCGTGTGTGCTGGCCCAACAGCGGCGCCGCGCGGCGCAGCTCCCAGGGTGACGCGTTCATGATGAACGGCCGCCCCGGCATCTCGAACGCAC
>DASTBR010000227.1:0-2516 GCA_035711945.1 Dehalococcoidia bacterium | reverse complement strand
AGCGCACTCGCGTTCCTCGGCGGCCTGCTGGGGACGGGCGGCGCCTACCTCATCCTGTCAATCGGATACTTCAGCGACCTCGGCGATCTGACTCCTGTGCCCAGCCTCCATCTGTTGGCGATTCTGGTGGGCATCCCGCTTGTAGCAGCCTTCGCTGGCTGGCTTCTTGCCGGAAGCCAACCGCCGGCGCTGGCCCGGCAGGCAATCGAGTGATTAGTGTGCTCGCCAGCGATGTCCAGACTCCAGCCAATCAGTCGCGGCCAGCGCGCGGGGGTGGGACGGACGCCCCCGCCGACGGTCATCGTTGGTCCGCCAGGAATAAAACTCGCGCAGCGCTGCCCAGATGTCGTCCCCGGCCAGCGCGCGCACGCGGCGCATTTGCTCGTCGCGAATCTTGGCCGGCTCGATCTTGTCCGCGATCATGATCAGCGCCTCGAACTCCGACATCTCGGGCCGTCCAGTGGTGTGGTAGCGAACCCCGTTCAAGATGTCTTCATCGTCCCAGCCAAGGTCACGCTTGAGCATCTCGGCGCCCACAGCACCATGCAGCAGGATCGGCGCCTCTAGCTCCTCTGTAAGAACCTCGATCGCATACTCCTCAGCCTTTGCCAGCAGCTCTGCGTCGTCCATCGCCCGCGCGACGTCATGGCCCCATGCCGCCAGCACAAATCGGTCGTAGTCCTGGTGCCCGGCTCGCAACCGGTCGACTTCGGCCACGACCCGTGCCACGTGGCTATAGAGGCCGCGCGGAAGCGCTTCTAACAGCGGTAACAGCTCCTCCGGCGGACGAAACGCCAACCTGGCTGGCTTCTAGCCCTCGGGCCCGAGCTTGCGGCCTGCGAGGACGTGCATGTGCAGGTGATAGATAGTCTGCCCGCCATCGTCCCCGCAGTTGACAGCTAATCGGAAGCCGTCCTGCGCGAAGCCCTGGTCGCGCGCCAGCTCGCCAGCCACCTCATACAGTCGGGCCAGCGTGTCGCCGTGCGACTTGTTCAGGTCCAAAGCCGTCGGAATGTGTTCTTTCGGGATTACAAGCAGGTGGACCGGCGCCCGCGGATTGATGTCGCGTATAGCGAATACACGGTCGTCATCGTGCAGCTTCGGCACGTCCATCGCGCCGCTCGCCATCTGGCAGAAAAGGCAGTCGCTGTCGGGCATGGCCCAATTATGCGGGAGAGCCCTCTCCTTCGGGTTTGCGCATGCGGTAGCCGACGCCGGCAATCGTCTCGATGGTCCCGTCCGGCAGGGGAAGCCTCTGTCGCAGACGGCTGATCGTCACGTTGAGCAGATGGTTCTCGCCCTCGTAGCCATCACCCCAGACCTGGCGCAGGATCTGGTCGCGTGTCAGGACGATGCCTGCGTTCTCGGCGAGATAGGTAATCAACCTGTACTCCGTCGCTGAGAGCCGGATCTCGGCGCCGTTTACACGCGCCAGCCGCTGCCTGAAGTCGACCTCGAGATCGCCAACTGTCAACGGCCGCGTCTCTGTACGCGCTCCTGAGCTCAGCGCACGACGCATCGCTGCCTTGAGTCGAGCTACAAGCTCACTGGCGCCGACAGGCTTGCGAATGTAGTCGTCGGCCCCTGCCTCGAGGCCTGAGACGGCATCGGTCTCGTCGTCCGCGGCGGTCAGCATCAGGATCGGGATGCTGCTCGTCAGGCGGATGCGGCGGCAGAGCTCCACGCCGTCGATTAGCGGCATACGGACGTCGAGGATTGCCGCGTCCGGGTTTTCACCCAGGAACTCGTAGCCCTGCTGCCCGTTGCTGGCCACCATGGTGTCGAAACCCTCGAGCTCCAGGGTCCGTGAAACCAGCCTCAGGAGGCCCTGGTCGTCGTCAACGACGAGGACTCTTGGTCTTCGCTGTCTGTTTCTCTCTTGCATATTGGTTCACCGTGCGGGCCACCACTTCAGCGGTGACAGGCTTGACGAGGTACTCTACAGCGCCGCGACGTAGAGCTTCCTCGCGCCGCGTTGCTTCCGCGGTAGCCGAAACGACGATCACCGGAGGATGCGCTTGCTCGTCCTCTTCCAACGCGGCGAGAATCTCCCACCCGCTCAATCGGGGCAGGTTGAGATCGAGCACGATCGCTGACCAGTCCTGGCCGCGAGCAGCCTCGAGGCCACTGAGTCCGTCTTTCTCGTGGCTGACCTCGTAGCCCTCGAAGCGCAGGATCGTGGACAGCACCTTTGCGACATCGGCGTTGTCCTCGAGCAACAGTAGGGGCCGCCCCATCAGGCTTCCGAGCCTCGCAGCCCGCGCGGAAGCGACAGCGAGAACAGGGCGCCGCCGCCCGGCGCGCAGGCCGCGACTATACGTCCGTTGTGTGCCTCAACGATGGCCCGTGCGATCCAAAGACCCAAACCCGTGCCCTTGGCGCTGCCGTCTGTTCGCCCGCGGTAGAAGCGTTCGAAGAGGCGGTCCCCCTGGCCCGGTGTAAACCCCGGCCCGTGGTCGCGTACCGTAAGCCAGACGTGCTCGCCCTGATCCTCGAGCGTCACCTCGATCGGTCCC
>DASTBR010000226.1:0-6742 GCA_035711945.1 Dehalococcoidia bacterium | reverse complement strand
TCCAATCCAAGCGTCTCTTTGTACCACTCCTCGGAGCGGCCAAGGTCGCGGACGGTGATTGCGACGTGGTCGAGGTGCTGAAGCTTGAACATCTCTCACACTCCTCGGCTCGAGGCTAGATGGCGCACCTGTGGGAAAGATCGGCCTCTAGACGGAATGGAGATCCTTCGCCGGAAGGAAAGATGAGAGTCTGGAGGCCACGACCGGATTCGAACCGGTGATCGAGGTTTTGCAGACCTCTGCCTTACCACTTGGCTACGTGGCCTCTGGTGCCCAGGAAGAGATTTGAACTCTTACGCCTTGCGGCACGGCCCCCTCAAGACCGCGTGTCTGCCTATTCCACCACCTGGGCACTTAAACCAAAACGAGCCGCTCCTCTAGGAAACGCCGAGGCAAGCTCTCGCGAACTTGCCCCGTCAACGGTCTCGCTTATCTGTCTGGCAGGAGTGGAGGGACTCGAACCCCCGACCGGCGGATTTGGAGGCCGCTGCTCTTCCAACTGAGCTACACTCCTCGGCCTGATCGATCATACCAACGCGCCTGAGGCCCTTCAAACGCGGCCGAGCACCTCGCTTATGTTCGCCTGAGTGTTCGCTGTCTCGCTAAACTCGGGCCATGCCCGAATCTGCAGAAAGCTTGCGCTGCCCTGGGATGATTGACCTCTCAGGGGTCGAGATGCGGCGTCTTCGACATGTCGAAGACTGCTTCGCCGCGACCGCTCGCGCCTGGGGGTTCGAGGAGGTGCGCAGCCCCCTGATCGAGCATCTGCACCTCTACACGCGGGCGGGCACGCTCTCACCACAGCTGCTGGGTCGGGTGTACTCATTCCTGGACTGGGACGGGTGGAGCGGGGAGCGCGTCGTACTAAGACCGGACAGCACGGTAGCCGTCGCAAGGCTTTATGGCGAACGCTATGCCGGCGAAACAAAGCGTCTCTTTTACGCACAGCCGGTCCTGCGGTTCGCAACCGCTGATGAGCGCCGCGAGTCCTGGCAGGCGGGTGCGGAAGTCATTGGAAGCGACGCGGCCAAGACGGATGCCGAGTTGATCCTTATGGGCCAGTCGGTCCTCGAGCGCCTGGGATTGGTCGAGGCTGACCTATACATCTCCCACTCTGGTGTCCTTCGAGTACTTCTCGGCAGGACAGGATGGGATTCCGCAGAGCAGTCCGCGGCCTATGACCGAATCCTGGATGGCGATCACTCAGCAATCAGCGCGATGACAGAGGCCTTGCCTGGCATCGAGGTCGGTCTAAGGCTTCTCCTGGAATCAGAGGGCAGCGGACCGGACTACGTCACCAATCTCGAAGCCGCGCTGCTGGGCAAGGTCCCGGAAATGGCATCGGAGCTCGGCTCGCTAAGGGACACGAGTCAGACTCTTGTGGCCGCCGGCGCACCACACAAGATCGTCAGCCCCCTCGCCCGCGACTTCGAGTACTACACCGGCATCGTCTTTCGGTTCGAATTGCACGACGCGGTGCTCGGCGGCGGCGGCCGCTATGACAACCTCGTGGAGCTGGTTACTGGCCGGGCCGCCCCGGCCTCAGGCTTTGCCTTCGACAGCGAGATCCTGGCTGGTCTCATCGATGAGCCGGCGCTCGTCACACCTCATGTCGCGGTGCTCGCCAGCGAGCACACAGTCCCGCAGGCCATGCGGCTGCTGCGTGCGCTCGCGGAGAGTGGCGTGCCAGCTGGACTCAACCCGAGTTCAATCAACGGGCTGGTTGTCAACGTGGAGGCAAGCGCCTACAGGCGTGGCAACGAAGTCATGCCAGCCACTGACGAGGGCGTTGAAGCTCTGGTTAGTCAGTTGCGCCAGGAAACACAAGTGGAGCAATGATCAGGCTCGCCCTGCCAACAGGCGACCTACGCCCTGGCGCAGCAGCCTTCCTCGAAGCCAACGGGGTCGGATCCCCCGACTACTCCGCCGGTTCCCGGACTTTCAGGCCGAGTGCCGATAGGGCCGGGTACGTGTCCTACCGTGTATTTCGCGAGCGCGATATCCCCATCCAGGTCGCTCTTGGTAATTACCACGCCGGAATCTGCAGCAGCGCAGCGGTGGATGAGCTGTTGGCCCGCTATCCGAGCGAGGGTGTCGTCAAGCTTGGAACCCTCGGATTTGGCCGGAAAAGATTGGGCATCGTCGCCGCCGGCGAGACTCCGCCCGGCGATTGCCTGACGATCGTCAGCGAGTATCCGAACCTGGCCGAGTCGTTTGTGCTGGGCAAGCGTATAAGCCGCTACCGTGTGCTGGGCGTGAGTGGCTCGGCGCGCAACTACCCTCCCGAAGACGCCGACCTGGCACTTATTTCGATGTCGAGAGCGGACTCAGTCGACGGCAGCGGTCTTCGTCTCGTCGCCGACCTGGGGGAGTCATCGGCGTGTTTCGTCGCCAACCGAAAGGCGCTCGGTTCAGTAGACCTTTCATCGCTCATCCGCGAACTGGCCGCTGCCCCGGCGCCGGGGGATCCGGTCGAGGAAACCGTGGGTGAGGCCAGATCGGTCTCGGCCACCCGTGCCGCCGTTCGACTCGCACTGCCCGACGGTCACCAGCAGCGCGAAGCCCCCGACGCCTGCGAACGGGCCAGCCTTCGGCTCGACGGCTACTCAGAGAAAGTCGCTGTGTCACGGCCTGTCGCCGAGGGTGAGGACATCGATGTCAAGGTCATCCGGCCGCAGGACATGCCACAGATGGTCGCCGTGGGCTCGTTCGATCTGGCTGTCACAGGACGCGACTGTCTTGTCAACCACCTCGCGCAGTTTCCCTCGAGCCCCGTGGAGGAAGTTGCGGATCTTGGCCGCCAGCGCTACCGCTGGGCCGCTGTCGTCCACAAGGGCCTAGAAGCCGCCAACCTGGAATCAGCGCTGGACTCATGGCGTAAGCAGGGTCGCGAGACCATCCGCATCGCCTCCGAATATCCGAACCTGGCCGACCAGTTCGCGCGAGAACGCCATCTCGGGCGCTACCAGGTGATTCCAGTTGTCGGCGCGTCCGAGGGTTTCGTTCCCGAGGACGCGGAGATCTTGATCGAAGGCAGTGAAACCGGGCGCACATGGGCAGCCAATGACCTCGAGCCTCTGGAGTGGCTCTTCGAGTCCACGATGATCGTCATCGCTGGTAAGCGCCGAAATGCGAAGGGCAACCACCGCCAGGTCGAGAAACTGGCCCAGCGGTTCCTGCAGGCAGCCGCATAGTGCCGCCGCTCGGCCTTCACATGGCCCTGGCTCGCACCGTTGGCGAAGAGCTCAACGCGAACGGCCTAACCAAGAGCGGCGAGTACCTTCTCGGATCAACCGCTCCAGATATCCGTGTCCTCACGCGCTGGGATCGCCAGGTCACACACTTCTTCGATCTCGCCAGCTTCGAGCCGCAACGTGGGGTCGAGGGGCTATTTCATGCCCAGCCGCAGATCGCCGAGGCCACCCTGCTCAACGACTCCACTCGCGCCTTCATGGCCGGCTACATCACACATCTTGAGATGGACGAGTGCTGGATAAATGACGTCTACCGGCCTTTCTTCGGAGTACACTCCACGCTGGCAGGTGACAGCAGGGCCAATGTCCTTGATCGGGTTCTGCAGTACGAACTGGAACGGAAGATCCGCGAGGACAGGGCGTTCATGTCGTCTTGCGAGTCGGCGTTGCGCAGCGCAGCGATGGAAATAGAGTGCGGCTTCCTCGAGCAGGAGACACTGGAGCGCTGGCGCGAGATCAACCTCGACGTGGTTTCCCGACCTCCCGATTGGGATCGTTTCCGCCAGATCGCCAGCCGCCACCTCAAGGACGCAGGTATCGAAACGGTTGAGGCTGTGGAGGCCTTCATGACCGAGATACCCGACCTGCTTGAAGAGACGCGCGAACACGTGTCGGAGGAGCGGATCGAGCACTTTATGGACAGCGCGCGAGAGCGATCTCGCGAATCGCTGAAAGAATACTTGCAGTGAGGCTGATCGACGGCGCCGATGCAGCGCGCCGCACTATTTTGTCGCGCCGCCCCGCTCAGCGGTCTGACCTGCCGCAGACTATGCGCGAGCGGTTAGCAGAGGTCTTTGGCGAGCCCCTAACGGCGGAGCAGGCGACTCGCCGGATTCTCGACGATGTTGCCGCGGAGGGTGACGCCGCAGTCAAGCGCTACAACGCCGCTTTTGACGGCCAGGAGGATGGCTGTCTGGAGTTGACTTCCGCAGAGCGTGAGGAGGGCGCCGAGGAAGTGCCTCCCGAGCTTCGAAAGGCCCTGGAGTTCGCTGCCTCCAGGATTCGTGAGTATCACGAAGAGCAGCGCGAACACGCTGCGAGAGACTTCTTCCGAGCGGGTCGCGGCCAGAAGGTGACGGCGATTGAGCGCGCCGGCATCTATGTACCCGGTACGAACGTGGTTTATCCCTCGTCTGTCCTGATGACCGCGATTCCCGCCCGCGTGGCTGGCGTTCGGGAGATCTTGATGGCAACCTCGGTCGGCGCTGGCGGCCGCGTCTCGCCGCTCAAACTCCTTGCCGCGCAGCTTGCCGGAGTTGACCGGATATTCAGGATGAGCGGCGCTCAGGCAATCGCCGCGCTGGCTTTCGGAACGCAATCCGTGCCTCAGGTCGACAAAATCTACGGCCCGGGCGGCTTGTTCGTCACCATCGCCAAGCGAATGGTCTATGGCCAGGTAGGCGTCGATTCCATCTACGGCCCGAGCGAAACGATAGTCATAGTCGACGACAACGCAGATCCAGTGTTGGCCGCCGCCGACCTGATTGCCCAGGCGGAGCACGACGAACTCGCTAATCCGATTCTCCTTGCCACATCGACAAAGGTCGCCCGCCGGATCCTGGACGAGGTCGAGCGCCAGCTCGGCACGCTGCCGAGAGCCGATGTCGCTAGGACGGCCTTCAAGAACCACGGTGGTGCAGCGGTGGTCGGCAGCATCGAGGAGGCGATCGACCTGGCTAATGAGTACGCACCCGAGCACCTCTGCTTGAACGTCGAGGACGCCGACCGCTATGTCGGGCTGGTGCGCAACGCCGGCGCGATCTTCGTTGGCGAAGGCTCTCCTGAAGCGATCGGCGACTACACCGCCGGCCCAAGCCACGTCATGCCAACCGGACGCGCGGCGCGCTTCTCAGGCGCGCTTGGCGTCCACGACTTTCTGAAGGTGACCACCGTCGTTCAGCTCGACGCTGCTCTCGCCGCCGAATTGGCCCAACATGGCGCTGTGATAGCCCACGCGGAGGGATTCGCCGGGCATGCTGCGGCCATGGAACGGCGTTTGCCTGAGGGCCCCGACAAGTGACTGCTCAACCGGGCGTTCGCGAGCTGATCCGCGAGGAGCTGCGCGACCTTGCCCCTTACGAGTCCGGCGTGGCCTGGGATCGCGTCGTTGAAGAACTGGGCATACCGTCGGACGAGATCGCCAAGCTCGACAGCAACGAGAACCCCTATGGTCCTCCGCCGCTCGTCCGCGAGCGCCTAGCCGAAGCGGAGCTGCACCGTTATCCCGACATGGACCAGTTAGCAGTGCGTGCGGCTGTGGCCAGCTACATCGGGGTCGCGTCAGAGAACATTCTTGGCGGCAATGGCTCCGACGAGCTCATTGACCTTCTCGTCCGGCTCACTTGCCGGCCCGGTGACAAGTTGGTTCTACCTACGCCAACCTTCTCGATGTACGGCATCTACGCCGAGCAGCACGGCGTTCAGATCGTCGAAGCTCCACGCCGCACCACGGACTGGTCACTTGACCTGGAGGCAATGGTCACCGCAGTAACACCCGCTGTGCGTGCGATTTTCCTCGCCAGCCCCAACAATCCGACGGGAAATATCCTTTCCCGACACGAGCTGGACACGCTTCTGGGGCTCGGACCGCTGGTCGTCGTCGACGAGGCCTACGGAGAGTTCGCCGAGGAGCAGGTCGCGCCGCGAGCCGCGGAAACGACCAACCTGGCGGTGCTGCGCACCTTCAGCAAATGGGGAGCCATGGCCGGTCTGCGAGCAGGGTATGTTGTCGCCAGCGCCGAAATTGTCGAGAAATTGATGGTGATGAAGTCCCCGTTCAACATGAGCGTCCCAGCGCAGGTCGGAGCTATCGCGGCGATTCAAAGCCGCGACTGGCTGGACGAAAGGGCGGCCCTTATCAGGTCAGAGCGCCAGCGCATGACCCATGCCCTTGCGACGCTGCCCGATGTTCACGTCTGGCCCTCGCAGGCCAACTACGTCCTCGCGCGATTCGCCGGTAGAGCGGGCCGCAGCCTGCGCGACGAGCTGCGCCGTCAGGGCGTCTTCACTCGACATTTTGATCACCCTGCCCTGGCCGACTGCCTGCGGATAACTGCCGGGCGTCCGCAGGACACCGACCGCTTGCTCAGCGCCCTCGGTGATCTGGGTTACACATGAGCGAACGAGAGGGCAGCGCCCGGCGCGAAACTCGTGAGACCAACGTCTCCGTTGACGTCAACCTGCGGGGCAGCGGCGAGTCGGCCATCGCCACAGGCGTAGGCTTCCTCGACCACCTGCTCGAACAACTGGCGCGGCACAGCGGCATCGACCTGACGATCAAGGGCAGCGGCGACCTGCATGTGGACGCCCACCACACCGTCGAGGATGTGGCACTGACGCTGGGTCAGGCCCTGAACGAGGCCCTCGGCGACCGCAGCGGCATCGCCCGCTTCGGCGACGCCACCGTGCCTATGGACGAGGCGCTGGCCACCGTCGCGGTGGACCTCGGGGGGCGGCCCTACGCGGCCCTGGAGCTGGGATTCGCCGGC
>DASTBR010000225.1:0-7982 GCA_035711945.1 Dehalococcoidia bacterium | reverse complement strand
AAGGCGCGGTCCTGGAGAATTGCCGAAGCGCGCAGCTCGTTTCTGCGGTGGATCACCGAGACCTTCGAGGCGTACTTCGTCGTGAAGAGGCCCTCGTCCATGGCGGCGTCTCCGCCGCCGACTACGGCGACCTCCTGGTCGCGGAAAAACGCGGCGTCGCAGGTGGCGCAGTATGATACGCCACGGCCAATCAAGCGGTCCTCACCGGGAATACCGAGGCGGTTGTAGTCGGCGCCGGCCGTAATGATCACGGTCCGCGCCATGATCTCTTCGCCATCCGAGGCGGTCAGCTTGAACTTGTCGCCGACTCGCTCGACCGCCGTCACAGCCGAGTACTTCGTCTGCTGACCATACTTCTCGGCCTGTTTGAGCATGTTCTGGGCGAGGTCAAAGCCGTTGACGCCGTCCGGGAAACCTGGATAGTTCTCCACGGCTTCGGTGAGAGCGATCTGCCCGCCGATAACGCCGCGCTCGAACATGATCGTCGAGCGTTGGCCTCGCGATGCATAAAGACCGGCGGACATTCCCGCCGGCCCGCCGCCGACTATCGCGATATCGTACTCGTCTGTCACCTTGGAAAACACCTTACTGTAAAGGGGCTCTCGGCCAAGAGCCCCTTTCGCGTTGAAACCTGCGCTGCGTTGTTAGCTTAGCGCCGCGTCGAGGCGCTTCTTGAGGTCTTCCTTGGGCCGGAAGCCGATCACCTGGTCGACCGGCGCGCCGTCCTTGAAGAGCAACAGCGTGGGGATGCTGCGGATGCCGTACTTCACGGCGGTGTTCGGGTTGTTGTCGGTATTCAGCTTGTAAAAGCTGATCTTGCCGTCGTACTCACCCGCCAGCTCGTCGACGATCGGCGAAACCATTCGACATGGACCACACCACGGCGCCCAGAAATCGACCAATACTGGCCCCTGGGCCTTGAGCACGTCGCTGTCGAACGTTGCGTCAGTAACTTCCTCTGTCTTGGACATGTCCCCTCCAGGGCCCGAAAGGGCCTTGCTTTCGTTCTACCGATAACCTAGCATACCCCCAGAGGGTATGTCAAACGAGGCTACGACGCCACAAGACGCCAGCCGCGAAGGCCTGATCAACCGGCTTAACCGCATAGAAGGCCAGGTGCGCGGCCTGCAACGAATGCTCGAGGGCGACCGGGAGTGCGAGGACGTAATCACCCAGGTGATGGCCATTCGCAGCGCCCTCGAACAGGTCGGGCTGCTGCTCGTCGACCATCACATCCACGAATGCGTCCTGCGCGACGTGACCTGCAGCGACGAGGCTCTGCAGTCACTGGAGAGGGCTATGCGCTCTTTCCTGCGCTTCACTACCATCCCGGCGGCCGAGGACATTCGCGTGCCGGGCTCGTTCAGCCAGTCTTAGCCCGGCTTAGCTCACGCAGCCGCTCGATGAGCGAATGCGACGCCGCCTCGCCGGCGACCTCGACTGCTTTGCTGATCGCCGCTGCGTTACTGCGGCCATGGCAGATGATCACTACGCCGTTGACCCCAAGCAGCGGCGCCCCGCCGTAGGCGGAGTAGTCCAGCCGGCCGCCCATCTTACGCAGCGCCGAGCGCAGGACCAGTGCCGCCATCTTGTAATGAACCTTCGACGTCAGAAGTTGTCTCAGCTCCGTGACGATGTAGCTGGCTGTGCCCTCCGCAGTCTTCAGCAGCACATTGCCACTGAAGCCGTCGGTAACCACAACGTCGATCGTCCCTGACGGCAAGTCGGTTGGCTCGACGTTTCCGACGAAGTTGAGGGGCGAGCGCAGGAGGAGCTTGTGAGCGTCCTGCAGATCCTCAGTACCCTTGGTTTCCTCACTCCCCACATTAAGAAGGCCTACGCGCGGCTCCTTACGCCCCATCACGTGCTCGGCATAAGCAGCGCCCATCATTCCAAACTGCAACAACTGCTGCGGCTTCACTTCCAGATTGGCGCCGGCGTCGATCAGCAACATGCCGCCGTGCCGGTGAGGCAGAGTGGTCGCTATCGCAGGGCGATCGTACCCGCGTATCCGCCCGAGCGTGAAAAGAGCACCTGCCATCACAGCGCCCGTGCTCCCCGGCGAGACGAAGGCGTCCGCTAGCCCAGACTTCACAAGTCGCAGTCCGATATTGATCGACGCCTCGCGCTTGCGGCGCACCGCCTGCACGGGTTCCTCGTCCATGGCTATCCACTCCTCGGCGGCCGCCACGGAGACGGAGTCGTTGCGCACTCTCTGCACGTCGAGCAGGTGGTCAAGCTGGCTCTGCGGGCCTACCAGGACAACCTTAAGGTCCTGCGATCGCGCGGCCGAAACTGCGCCGGAGACGACTGGCTCGGGACCGTGGTCCCCGCCCATCGTGTCGACAGCGATTGTCGCCCGCGATGCCATCAGCCTGCTCTCGCCACGACGATCATGCGCTCGCTCTCCGGCTCGAGAGTGCCGAGGTCGTAGTCACCATAGAAGCTCTCGACGCGCATGCAGTTCTGCTGCAGTTGGAACCTCACTTCGTGCTCCGTGAAGTAGCCGAGGTCGAAGACGGCGACCGACCGGCGAAGAGCGCCGCTGGCCTCAGTTTCATCAAAGAAGTAGGTTACCCGCTGGCTCAGCGAAGTCGGGTCAGATTCAATTGCGACGAACTTGGAGATGCTGTTGCCGGTGGCCGGTTCGTCGCGGGTCCAATGGCAGATCAGGGGTTGAAGACCAGGCGACCAATCGCTTTCCACGGCAAGGTCGGCAACGAACAGCCCGCCGTGAGCCAGATGCCTGCGGATGGCCGCGAATGCCGCCGGTCGCTGGTCGCTGGCGATATGGTGGAGGGTACCGAGCGGCGCTATCACGAGCCCGAACTGATGGCCAAGATCGAGGTCGAGAAGGTCCGCCTGCACCGTCTCGAAACCGGCGGCACGCGCCTCGGCCCGTCTTAGCATCTCCCCAGAAAGGTCGACGGCGGTTACTGTCTTGCCGGCGCGGGCCAGCGCCGCCGAAATGCGCCCTGTCCCGCAGCCCAGCTCCAGCACTTCTCCCTCAGTCCGCTCCGCAAAGCCTTCGTAGAGCAGGATGTCGTCGTCAAAGCCGTCCAGGTCCAGATCGTAATAGCGGGCGACCACATCCATCGCGCGGGCGACTTCGTTCTCCATTCCGCTCGCCGGCGCTAGGACTCAGCCCAGAGCACGTCCCCGTGCAGGTCCGGGTCGTGCTCGCGGGAGGCGAAAGCGGCGTACTCGCGCTTCGAATCACCAATAGTTGTGTTGTCGCCGTGGCCGGGGTGTACGGTCGTCGCCTCGTCGAGTACATGGAGCCTGGTGGTGATCGAATCGATTTCCTGCTTCAGATCGTCGGCTGTCCTTGTTCGTCCAGGCCCGCCGGGAAAGAGTGTGTCTCCAGAAAAGAGGTTGTTACCGATAACGAAGCACGTACTGCCGGGCGTGTGTCCGGGGGTAAAGACGCTGGTCAGCTCGAGGCCGCCGAAGGGAATCTTGCGGCCGTCCTCGAGGTCTTCGTCGACCTTCGCCCTGTCGAGCCACGGCTCGGCGGGATGGCAGTAAACCGGCGCCCCGAAGAACTCTCGGGTGATGTCGAGGCCGGCGGTGTGATCAGGGTGGCTGTGGGTGATCAGGATGCCCTTCACTGTTGTGCCCTTCGCAACGTCGAAGACCTCCTCGGCGCCCTCGGGCGCGTCGATGATCAACGCTTCATTCGTCGCTGGATCGACCAACAGGTAGAGGTTGTTCGCCCACTGACCGAGAGGGCCGAGCTTGGTGATTTGCGGCGCTTGTTCAGTCATGCGGCGATGATAGCCCTGCCACCCTTCGGCGGCAGGCGCTTTCCTATAATGAGTTGGCCCCAAAGCCGACGTAGCTCAGCTGGTAGAGCGGCTGTTTCGTAAACAGCAGGTCAGCGGTTCGAGCCCGCTCGTCGGCTCCAAAACCTCCATATCGACTCTCAATCGCCTATTTCACGACCACGAACACCCTCCCGACATCTGGCCATAGCGCTCTCGACGCCATAACCAGTTGATCAGTCGGACAACTAGCCGGACATCGCAGCCTTCTCCGGCATCGTGAACTCTTCGGTTTCAGCGATCCCCTCTCTCATATCCCCCACCGCTGTCCAAGCCTCAGTGAGAAGCGCGCCGTGGCGCTTCCGGAACTGGTTCAACGTAAATACCCCGAACGGGACTGCAAGGACCGAATAAAAGACACGCCATACCATTGCTCCGGCGGCAGACAGATCGTTGTTACCCGATAAGGTGCTGAGCGCTGAGATCAAGACCAAGTCGACAGTGCCCAGTCCGCTTCCCGTGATAGGCAGAATGGTGCCCGCGAGGAAGGCCAGCGCCAGCGCCGCAAGCACTGCCGATGCCTCCAGCTCGTCGCTGGAGAGGCCTACGAAACGAAGTGAGACGAGCAACAGCACGAACGTTAGAAACAGGTTCAACGACACGGCTATGGCGCCGGATAGCCAGCGGTCTCGGACGACCTGGTAGGTGTGATTACGAAATCCGACCAGCGTCTCGCCCAGCCCCGTGACAGGCTCTTTCTTAAAGCGTGCCAGGGCCCAGGAGATCGCACGGCCCGATTGGTTGCCGACCCATCGGGCAGAGCTGTCTGAACGCCCGACCAGCCAGATCACGAACGCCGCAACGAGAAGGATGGCCACTGACGCGGCAGCCAGCCACAAGGCCTCGGGGTTGAAGTTGCCGGTGACCACCAGAACAGCGAACGCTACAAGCGGAAGCGCCAGGCGGCCAGCCGTTGGAAAGATGAAGGAGCCCACGGCTCCGACGAGTGAGGCCTGGCGCTCGAACCCATCGGACCGAAAGTAGGCGTACTGCACTATCGAAGACATCGGCGGGGGCACTACGAGCCCCGCGAAGTTCTGCGAGAGATAGGCCTCAGAGCCTACCCTCGAGCTTAGCCTCGGCAAGAGCGCACGATAGATCATCGCCTCGGTCGGGACGCGCGCGGCCCCAAGAGCGAAGAGTATGAGAAATTCCCACCAGGACAGACCCTTTATTGCATTCCATACTTCCTGGTAGTCGACGAACCTGGGCAGCAGCCACCCGAATACGAATGCAAGAATGGCCAGCTGAATAACGAGTGAGCCCGCGCGGGCGCGTAACGATCGGCCGGGTTGAGCCTCTTCGACTATAGCCATGGAAGTTTGGGTTAGTCCGCTGCCTCTACTTTACCGACCGCCCGTTGAAGGCCGGCCGCCTTCATTAAGTCGCTGGTCTCTGCTTCCTTTTGCCTGTCGCAGATGGATCGTCTGACGGTCTACGATGGCCGCAATCCCTCCATGGGCGGCGAGTAAAGAACCCGCCTTTGGACCTTAATGACAGCGGATAAGTGTCCTCGCGTCGCTCCGTATAGTCGACTCTGAGCCACAGCGCTAAGTGGGACTGTTTCGTAAACAGCAGATCAGCGGTTCGAGCCCGCTCGTCGGCTCCATGCTTCCCTCCAAGCCCAGGCGCCGGTCTATCCCGACCCTTCGTCAGTCTCCTCGGAGCGTTCACGCTCTTTCAGGAGCTCGGCGGCGAACTTGCCGGCCAGTGCCACGAAGACGCCGATGCCGATAAGCAGGTAGACGATGGTGAAAAGCTTTCCCTCATCCGTGGTCGGGGCGACATCGCCGTAGCCAACAGTCCCCAGGCTGACGACGCAGAAGTAGAGCGCGTCGATGACACTCCAGTCCTCCACGGCCGTGTAGAAGCCGGTGCCGATTGCCAGAAGAAGCGCGAAGATGATAAGTAGGGCCCGAGACTCGGGATCCTGCAAGCCACTCCTGACGATGCGAGTGAACCGTGCCAGGGCCAGGACAAACCAGACCATATGCCACCTCCTGCGCTCAAAGCCGTGTCCACAAAGGTACGACGGCGGCGGTGGAGCCGTAAGCCCGGCAAGCCCTATTGACGGGCCATGGCGATCCTCAGGCGTTCCTCCGGCGTTATCAGATGGTCGACGTCCTCGGCCGCCTCGTCGAGATCGATCTGCACCCAGCGAACGCGTCCGTTAAAAGCGCTGTCCTTCGGGCCGTAATCGTCGCTTACCGGCGTCGCGCTATCGCTACCGACATCCGTGGTCTCGTCAGCCGAGAACGCCATCGGTTGGGTTGCGTCCACGCGTCCTTCGCCGACCTTGTTGCCATCGACGTAGAGGGTGGCTGTACCGCCTTTGGCGAGACCGCCGCCGTCGTAGGCAAACTCCATTCTTACCTGGTGCTCTCCGGCGGGTAGAGGGCTGGCGCCTTCGACCTTGAAACGCTGAAGGCCGAACAAGTTGTAGCAGTAGGCGGGCCGGCCGCCGTCCTTGGCGTAGAGGGCCCAGCCGCCGAAGGCTCCGCCCTGGGCGATGATCGCTCCCGTTGCGCCACCCTCCGGTACGACCACTTGTGCCGTCACGGAGTGGGACTTGTTCTTGATCACGACGACAGAGTTCTCGCTGAGGCGCCCCATCCCGCCAAACAACACCTGCGACTGCCCCCGGATCAACTGAGGGCGGCCTGCAATGTCCGGGTTGAAGCGCTCGACTCGCCTGTCATCAAGCGGGAAAACGTTGTACTTGGAGGCTTCGAGGACAAAGAGACGCTGGAGCTCGTCAAGCTTCTCGGGATTGTCTGCCGCCAGGTTGCGCGACTGTGTCCAGTCGTCCGGGCCGTAGAGTTCCCAGACGTCGTCGGCAATCGGCGGAAGTGCAGCCATAACCCAGGGGGTACTGTGCCGCGTGACGGCGGTCCAACCTTTGTGGTAGATGCCGCGGTTGACGAACATTTCGAAGTACTGGGTCTCATGTCGTTCGGCGGCCGCTCCGTCATCGAAAGAGTAGGCCATGCTTACTCCCTCGAGTGGCATCTGCTGTACACCGTTGACGCCCACTGGTTCGGGAAGGCCTGCGGCTTCCAGCACCGTCGGCGCAACGTCGATCACGTGGTGGAACTGACTGCGAACTTCACGCCTGGCCTTGAATCCCCTGGGCCAGTGGACGATCGCGCCGTTGCGGGTTCCGCCCCAGTGCGAGGCGACCTGCTTGGTCCATTGGTAAGGCGTATCCATCGCATGTGCCCAGCCGACCGCGTAGTGGTTGTATGCCGCGGGCGTGCCGAACAGATCGATCCGCTCCGCCAGGAACTCTGGGGTCTCGATGTTGGTCACACCGTTCAAGGTCAGCAGCTCGTTGAAGGTGCCGTTGGGTGTCCCCTCCGCGGATGCGCCATTGTCGCCCAGGACGTAGTAAACCAGGGTGTCGTTCAGGATCTCCAGGTCGACAAGCGCGTCGATCAACCGGCCGACGTGGTGGTCGGTGTGCTCGAGGAAGCCAGCGTAGACCTCCATCTGTCGCGCCAGTACAGGCTTCATTTCCTCGGGCATGTCATCCCACGCTGGGATCTCGGCCGGCCTTGCCGTTAGCTCGGCGTCAGCCGCGATGACTCCGAGCTCCTTCTGCCTGGCGAACGTTTCCTCACGCAGCCTGTCCCAGCCCTGGTCGAATTTGCCCTTGTACTTGTCAGACCACTCCTTAGGGACGTGGTGCGGTGCATGGGTCGCTCCCGGCGCGAAATAAACGAAGAAGGGCTTGTCCGCCATCAGCGCCTTCTGCTGGCGGATCCAGTCGATTGCCTTGTCGGTCATGTCCTCCGTGAAGTGGTAGCCCTCTTCGGGGGTCCGGTCAGGCTCCACGGGAACCGTATCTTGGTAGATCGCAGGTGCGTACTGGTTCGTCTCGCCGCCGATGAAGCCGTAGAAGTGCTCGAAGCCGCTACCGGTCGGCCAGGCGTGGAACGGCCCCATCGGGCTCGTCTCCCAGACCGGAACCTCGTGGCACTTGCCGAACTGGGCCGTCGAGTAGCCGTTCAGCCTAAGCGTCTCGGCCAATGGCGCGGCCGTGTTCGGCCGAATTGAGCTGTATCCAGGGGCCGAAGTCGCGAGCTCGGTGATTCCGCCCATCCCGACTGAGTGGTGGTTACGTCCCGTCAGTAAGGCCTGCCGCGTTGGCGAACAGAG
>DASTBR010000224.1:0-4138 GCA_035711945.1 Dehalococcoidia bacterium | reverse complement strand
CCGGGCCAGGGCGGACGGTCTCCAGTGCGGGGCAGGTTGCGATGGATCGCGACGGCAACCTCGTTGGGGCGAACGACATGGCCGCCCAGGCTGACCAGGTCTTCAAGAACCTCGCGGCGGCGCTGGCGGCGGCCGGTGGAGGCTTCGATAGCGTCGCGAAGTTCACGATCTTCGTGACGGACATTGCCCAGCTCCCCGCCGTCCGCGAAGTGCGCGACCGCTACGTAAACGTGGCGGCGCCACCGGCAAGCACCGCTGTGCAGGTCACGGCACTGGCCCGCCCCGAGTACCTGATCGAGGTCGAGGCCGTGGCCTGGCTGCCGGGTTAACACTCCCTCTTAAGCCGGACGTACTATCGCAGCATGCCAGAGCGCCTGTTGCTGGTCTCGAATTGGATGGTTGGCCCTGGATGCTGCGACGCCTGGGCCGGGCCACATACCTTTCTGGAGCTACTGCGGCGCGATTTCGAAGTCGACATCTATGAGTGGCCGACGACGAGGGGCCGGGCTGATCCGTCCGCGCGCTGGGACGATGCGGTCTCTGAGATCGCGCAGTCGCTGCCCGACCACGGGCATGTCGTGGCGATATTTGGTGGCGCGGCCTTCACGATGCTAGCGATGTCGAAGCGGGACGATCTGCGGTTGAAATCGTTCGTTGTCGACGGCTTCCTCGTGCCAGCTGTCACGCTGCGGGAAGCTGGAATGGACCAGGCGGCACAGGCAAGCGCCGCCGCTTTTCAACAGCCGCGGGCCTATCAGTACGTCGCCCAGGCGATGTTGGGGGCGGCGGAACCAGAAATCAGGCGAATCGCGGACGTGTTTGACCGAGAAATCGACTGGACCCTCGCCAATGAATTCGCCGCCGGCTTCGAGTTTATGAACCTATTCGAAGTACGACCAGATGTAACCTGCCCTACGTTGTATCTCGAACCCCACATAGACTTTCCCGGGTTTTCCGGCACCCGAGAGATCTTCCTGACGTTCGCTCCCCATGCCCAGTGCGGCGAACTTACACTCTGGCCTTCCTACCTCCAACTGAAGGAGGCAGGCCATGAACTTGCCGAGCAAGTACTCGCCTTCTCCCTGCCTCAGGCGCGGATTGGCTCGCCTGGTTCATCGACTTAGTCGGCTATGGTTTACGGCCGCGTATGTGCACGCGATAAATGGGCGGAGCGCCCTCACGCTCCATCACCGCCTCCATCCAGTTCAAGAACTCAACGGTGAATAGCGGATAGTATCGTAGCCGTTCAATCTCCAGCTTCGACTGCTCAAGCAGCTCGATATCGTCGAAGCCGCTGCACCACATGGTGTTGGGCCGGATCGGCGTGATTACCAGGTTGTCGGACTGAACCAGAAGGTAACGACCAGTACCACGAGTCCAGCCGCGCCCAGGACAGCCGCCGTCCGCCAGCCTGATCGCTGCAGCGAAAGTACCCCCGCAAGTATGAGCAGCGCCCCGGCGAGAAGAGCCACCACGAAGGCTACATCCTCAGCGGTAGAGCTGATATGAGTGCCAGACGCCGAATAGACCGCGAGGATGCCCCAGACGGGCAACGCCACGGCCGTCGCGAGCAACGCGAAGCCTGTCCATGGGTACGTGCGCAGGGTGGCAATCATGTTCAGACAGTCACAGTCGACAGGATTGTCTCATTCACGGCCGGATCATACCCTGCCACAGGCAGAGCGTCGTACATCCGTCCGTCGCCGGGGCGCTGCCCACGGGTGAGGCGTCAGCGTGTCGTGCCGGACAGACCGCCGCGAAAGTACTCCAGGTCATCCGCGGGCATGCACTCGGGGCAAGGCATCATCCGCAGGTATGGTTGAGCCTCTGTCGCTTCGTCCAAACTCTGAAAGCGCACGTGCGTCTCTGTCGAGGCAAAGCCACAGCCATCGCAGAGACCTTCCTCCCAGTGGACCCGGCCACGCCGGTCCACGACATACCCCGTCAACGTTCTCATCCTCTCTGGTGCGACGTGGCAAGGCTGCCAGCTTGGTGCTTTCAGACGTGTAAACCCGCGACCCGTTGGCGCTAAGGAATTCACTCTTTATGTCATTGTCTCTGCGCGAACGGGTCGCTATCCTGCCTTCACGAAAATGACCTCCCCGCGCATCTGCATAATCGACGACCAGATTGCCTTTATCAGGCTCTGCGAGCGCATCCTGACCAGCGAGGGCTACGCTTGCGAGACCGTCCGCGACCTTGGCAGCGCCCAAAAGGAAGTCGCGGCGAGCCAGCCCGAGGTCGTGGTGCTCGACATCCGTCTCGGTGCCGAGGCCGACGGACTCAACAGCCTGGTCGAGCTGTCCACTGACGAGAGGACGCGGCGGATTCCCATCGTCATCTGCACCGCCTCGCGGGACCTGCTGATCACGCACCAGGCGCTCATCGAGGAGTTGGGTTGCGAGATCGTCGAGAAGCCGTTCGACGTCGAAACGTTTGTCTCCGCTATCCAGCGCTGCCTGGAATCAACCCATTCGGCAGAACCCGGCGCGCCAATGCTCAGATAGGATCCGCACGTGCCGAATCCTGTCCTCTTCGTCACAGGCTGGTTCTTTTCTCCGCAGGTTACCGAAGAGATTCCAGCGGGACGTGTCGCGCTCCGCGACATACGCAAGTTTGCCGAGTGTGACGTATTTCACTGGCCCTGTATCCGCGGGGGGCCAACCGGCCCTCCCACCTTCGCCGGGGCTGTTGATGCCCTGCGCGAGAAGATAACGGAGGACTGCCATGTGGTTGTCTCGGGCGGCGACGTAGGCGTAGCCCTCGCCGCCATGAAGGATGGACCTCCCGTCTCCAGCCTCGTTACTACGGGCTTCCGGCCCAGCCCGGGCACGCTGCGGGCGCTCGGCATGGGCGCCCTGGCGGACGCCACCTCCGCGCTCTATCGAGTGGACCGGTCCCAGCTCTTTGTCCGGCTGCTGATGCTTGACGCACCCGATTCGGTTATCCAGTACTGGTCGGAGCGGCTCGACAACGACATCGACTGGCCATACGCCGTTCAGTTTCGACTCGACTACGAACAGGTCGACCTCACGCGCTTGGGGTTCAAGGTGAATGTTCCGACGCTGTTCCTCGAACCGGCAATCCCCGTAGCCGGCTACGCGGACACCAAACCGATCTTCGAGCGATTCGTTCCCAACCTGTCGTCGGCCGGTGTTTCGTGGCCCAGCCATCTGCATGAAGAGGCCTGCGGTCGAGAGTTCGCCGCCGCCGTCGTCCCCTTCCTGCAGAAGCACGATTAGAGTCCCTTCGCTAACCAGCCCTTAGGATCGGGTTCGATGGCAATCTCCACCCGTCGGACGGCGTTCGTCGCGGATGACGCAAAGCTCAAGCAGGTTCTCCTCGATGCACACCTGCCCTCGTTGCTGCCTGCGCTGGCGCACGTCACGGGAGATCTCGCACTGCTGCGCGAAGAGCTCAAGCCCGACCCATCGCCGTTTGCCGGCGAGCAGGGCGGGCTCTCGCCCGAACGGCAGGAGGAGGCACGCGAGCTTGCCTTCGAGGTCCTCCGTTCGCTGCGTGACGGCGCCTACGACGACTCGTCGTGGCCGTCGCGCGACGAAGTGCGGAGCATGCTCGATTACATGACTGGATCCGGCGCCAGCGACGACTATCTTCCGCTGCTGCTCGAGGAGCTTGAGTTCGAGGACAGCGACATGCGCGCGCCAAGCTGGCGTAAGGACGAAATCGACGCGACGCGCACCTTCCGCGTGGTAGTGATTGGCGCCGGTATGTCGGGCATCCTGGCCGGGATCCGGCTCCAGCAGGCCGGCGTGCCCTACGTGATCATCGAGAAGAACGAGGATTTCGGCGGCACCTGGTTCGAGAACAAGTACCCCGGCGCCCGCGTCGACAACTCCAACCACCTTTACAGCTACTCGTTCGCCCAGAAGAAGGACTGGCCCTATTACTACTCGACCCGCGAGGTCCTCCACGACTACTTCAGCTCGGTAGCCAACCGCTTCGGCATCCGCGAGCATGTCCGCTTCCAGACGGAGGTGACCTCGGTGGAGTTCGACGAAGTTGCGGCGCTCTGGCGGGTCCGCACAAGGGGTCCCGAAGGCGAGGAGACGATCGAAGCCGAAGCCGTGATCAGCGCCGTCGGCCAGCTCAACCGCCCCCGATTTCCCGAGATCCA
>DASTBR010000223.1:0-4646 GCA_035711945.1 Dehalococcoidia bacterium | reverse complement strand
AACTGAGCATGTCCCAGAACGACCATCCCCTCCCCGCGACCTCCCGCAGGTAGGAGTAAATCTCGCTGCGCGCCACTTCCAACTCGGCCGCTTGCTGGCCCGCCCCAGTCTCCAGGGCGACGATCGCCCGCTCGAGCAAGGCCCACTTCTCATCGATGCCCGCACCCGGCATCTCCCTGACAACCGACAGCAGAGCAGGGTCCTCAGCCCCCGAGCTTTCCACCGCATGCTTGACGCGACCAAGGAGCGCGTCCACGCGCTCGCCATCGTCTCTCTTCCCCTCTTCGCTCGCCAGCTCCGCGGCCACCGATTCGAGGAGCATGAACATCGTCTGCAGCGTGTGCTGAGCGAACGGCGTGCGCAGCTCCGGCGCGATTACCTCAAACAGCGAAGCCTGCATCCCCTTGAGCGACTCGACGGCTGTAGGACGCACTCTCAAACCCCCATCAGGTCGAGAACTTCCAGCTCGAGCCTGTTGATGTTGCGGCCCAGGCTGGCCATCTCCAGCGTGTGCGTCCGGCCCTCGCAGAACGACCGCGCGCCCGTGATGAAGATGACCGCCAGCTTCAGGTTTCCCAGGACCTCCCAGAACCTGACCGATGGCTCGTCTATTTCGATCCCACTCGCCTGCGAATAGAGCCGGTAGAAGTCCTCGCGGCTCATCAGGGCACCCATCTGCTCGTCGGCAGCCCAGCGCCACGGCCTCATGCAGGCCCAGCCGACGTCCTCCAACGGGTCGCCCAGGTGCGCCATCTCCCAATCGAGCATCGCCGTGATCCCACCGGCCTCGTCGTAGAGGAAGTTGCCCGTCCTGTAGTCGGAGTGGATCAACGAGATGCGCTGCGCCGGCCGCGGCTGGTTGCGCCTCAGCCAGGCGATACAGGCCCGCAAAATTGGCTGTGGCTCGAGCGTGTCCTTGTCGAGGATCCCTTCCCAGCGCGCGATCTCCGTCGCGCCGCACTGGTCAGGCGCCGGTGGCTGCAACTGGGCGGGGACAAGCGGCGACCAGTCCAGCTTGTGGATCGAGGCCAGGATGTCCACGAAGTCTTGCCCAATGCGCGACCTGTCGAAACCCGGCTCGGCGATCAGTCGCTGAGCGCTCGTCTCGCAGCCGTCGATTCGCTCCATGATGAAGAACGGCCGGTCCAGCCACGCCCCCTCCGACTCGATCCACAGCGGCTTCGGCGCGCGTACGCCGTTGTCAGAAGCCAGCTTCAGGACGTGGAACTCTAGATCGCGCTCGGTTTCCAGCAAGCTGGCGTCGGGGTCGCGCCGCAGGATGAAGCCCTTGCTCTCTTCACGCCCGTTCGAGCGCCAGGAAGCGTCGAAGGACCACGTCTCACGCGATGCCCCACCCGGAATGCGAGAGAGGTTGCTTACGCTGACCTCTTCGCTGTCGTCAATTCGATCCGCCAGGAACCGGGCTATCCGCTCCTCAAGCTCTGCCATGCCGAGTCAGGATACCTTCGCCCAGTCTGACAACACACCTTCGCATCGCGGCGCGCTCCCGGGTAGGGGAGGGTGTCAGCCCTTGAAAGAAGGACAACCCTTGGATGCTCCGCTGACACCCTCCCCTACGCGAGGGTTGGTACGCCCCCTCAGACCATGACCTCCTCACGCACCATCATGTCCTCGTGCCGCGGCATACCGCTGGCCAGCGGCTCGATGTACCGCCGCATCGCCAGCGCGGCCGCCGCGCCCTCGCCCGCCGCCGACGCCGCCTGCTTGGTGCTGCCCTGCCTCACGTCCCCGGCCGCGAACACACCCTCCATGCTCGTCTGCAGCATCCCGTCGGTCACGATGAAGCCGCGCTCGTCGAGCGCCACAGCGTCCTTGAAGATCTCGGTGTTCGGCGTCAGCCCGATGAAGACGAAGACTCCGGGCACCTCTAGCTCGCGCATGTCGCCGCTTTTCGTGTCGGTCAGGACGACGGTGCTCAGCTTGCCGTTGCCCTTGAACTGCGCCGGCGTCACGTTCGTCAGCACGTCGATCTTTGGGTGGCCTTCGATCTTGTCGACGATCACCTTGCTCGCCGAGAGCCGGTCGTCGCGCGTCGCGATCGTCACCTTGCTGGCGAACTTGGTCAGGAAGATGCCCTCCTCGCCGGCCGAGTTGCCGCCCCCGATAACCAGCAGCTCGCGGTCGCGATAGAACGCGCCGTCGCAGGTCGCGCAGAAGTGGATCCCCGCGCCGATGTAATCTGCCTCGCCGGGCACGTCGAGGCGCCGGTAGGTCGATCCCGTCGCCAGCAGCACTGCCCAGGATCGGTACTCGCGACCGTCCGCCGTGTGCACGCAGCGGTACTGGCCTTCCTGGTCGATCTTCATCACCTCCTGCGCCTGCAGGATCTCCACGCCGAAGCGCTCCGCCTGCTGCCGCAGGCGGTCGGCGAAGTCGTTGCCCGAGATTCCCTCGGGAAAGCCCGGGAAGTTGTCGAGTAGCTCGGTAACGCCGGCCTGCCCGCCGACGCCGCCGCGCTCGATGACGAGCGTCTCGATCCCTTCGCGCGCCGCGTAGAGCGCGGCCGTCAGCCCCGCCGGCCCGCTGCCGACCACGATCAGGTCGTAGAACGCGTTGCGTGCCGCGGTCTGCAGGCCCAGTTTGTCCGCCAGCTCGGCGTTCGAGGGCTCGGAAAGCGTCGAGCCGTCCTCGAAGACAAGGGTCGGGATGATCGTCTTGCCCATGTTGACCCGCTCGACCAGCGCCAGGCCCTCTTTGTCCATGTCGACGTCGACGAACTTGTAGTGGACGCGCTGCTCGCCAAAGAATTTCTTGGTGCGCTTACAGTCGCTGCACCACAACGTGCCGTAGAGAGTGATCTCGGTGTGTGCCATCTCAGCTCCTCCCTCGAATTAGACACAGTGCCTGCCGGAGGCATTACGTCTGGGGAAGGATCACGCCCCGGCTCTATGGCCGGACGACGTCGACGTACACCTTGATGGCATCCTTGTCGTTCGTCAGGTGGTCGATCATCTGCTCGTAGTTCTCGAGCCCGTCGATCGGCGTCGTCAGCAGCCGCTTGAGCCAGCCCGGATGGATGGTCTCGGCCTTGATCAGGTCGTCGACTCCGCTCAAGAAGTCGACCCTCGCTGCGTTGACGCTGCCGAACATCACCTGGTTGCCCAGCACGAAACGCTGGTTGATCTTGTCCGTTGGCAGCTCAGCATGGCGGTCGCCGCCGGTAACGCTAGTCATGATGAGGACGCCGTTTTTGGCTAGCGCCTCGCTGGCCTCGAAGGGCAAAGGGCTATAGCCGGTGGCGTCGAGGATTATGTCGAATGGGCCATGCTTCCTCCCCGCTTCGGCCACGCTCATCACTTGTGTGCTGACGTATCGGCCACCCAGCGCTTCGACCAGCTCGCTGTTCAGGTGTTTGCCCTTGCGCTTCGAATACACGGTCAGGTCGAGGCCCTTCAGACGCAGCGTCAGAGCCGCCAGCAGACCGATCGTCCCCGAGCCGAGCACGGCAGCGCGCTCGGGCCGCCAGATCTTTAGACGCCGCTGGATCTCGTAGGCGTGGCGGACCGCCTTCTGTGAAATGCTCAGCGGCTCCAGCAGCACGCCCACCTCGCGCAGACTCGGCGGCAGCGTCACCAGGTACTGGTAGTCCTCGACGTAGAACTCGGTGAGGTACCCGTGCAGCAGGTTGATCCCGCGCTCGTAGTAGACTTCGTCGGTCGTCAGGTCCTGGAAGCCGATGTCGTCATAGAGGCTGGTACCCGGCCGCCGCACGCTCGCCACGACATAGTCGCCCGGCTGTATCGAGTCCGGCACGTTCTTGCCCGTCTCGACGACACGGCCGAACCCCTCATGGCCGATGACCAGGAAGTTCGCGCCGGGCGGAGCCTTCCCGTACAGCGCGTCGTTGATCTCTTTGTCCGTCCCGTCGACGCCAACGCGCACCACCTGGACCAGGACACCGCGCCCATCGGCGATCTCTCTCAGCGAGGGCCTGGGAAGCTCGGCGAGGTGAATCGACCCGGCTTTGCCGGGACGGACAGCTATCGCTTTCATCTGCTCCGAGTATCGCCGCGCAGGGCGCAAAGGCCGTGGACGGCTATTCTGACACGCGGATATCGCAAACGAGAGGTGTCTACTGCAGGGCGAGCAGGCAACCCGCTCAGAGGACGCTCGAGATCAGCCGTCGCCGGACGAGTCGGATCTGGTCGCCCGCCTTCGGGCCGGTGACGACTCCGCTTTCACCGTTCTGCTCGACCGCTACAACGGCATGATGCTGCGCATGGCGCAGATGTACGTGCCCAGCCGCGCAATCGCTGAGGAGGTCGTGCAGGACGCCTGGCTCGGCGTTATCCGCGGCGTCGCACGCTTCGAAGGGCGCTCATCCTTGAAGACCTGGATCTTCAGGATCCTGACCAACAGCGCGAAGACACGCGGTGTCCGCGAGAGCCGGATGATTCCCTTCTCCTCGGCCTGGAACCCCAGGGACGAGCCCTACGAGCCGGCCGTACCGCCTGAGCGCTTCCGCTCAACAAGTGATCCTTATTCGCGCCACTGGGCCCAGCCCTATCCCCGCAATTGGGATGAAGTGCCGGAACAGCGCCTGCTCTCCGAGGAGACGCGGCAGCTTGTCCTGGACGCCGTCGACAAACTGCCCGCGAGCCAAAAGGAAGTGATCACGCTGCGTG
>DASTBR010000222.1:0-12603 GCA_035711945.1 Dehalococcoidia bacterium | reverse complement strand
CGCTCAGGCTCGGGCGCATTCGTCACCTCGTCGATCGCGGTGACGGCCTCCTGGGCCTCGGGGATCTCGATCACCGCGAGCTCATTTCGGGCGCGGCTGAGCAGGCCAAGCATGATGTCGGTTTCTTCCGTCAGCCACTGTGGCTCGTTCTCGATCCGCCGCTGCACTACACCCATGAGGTCGCCGATGATCTGGGTCAGGACGATTGCGGTGTCGCCCTGCACCTGCGGCAGGACCGTGTTCTCCAGGTGGTGCCGGGCGCCGGTCAGGATCTCGACTGAGTTCAATCGCGTCAGCATCAGGCCACCTCCGCGGGGATCATCGCTTGCAGCTTGCCCAGGGCGTCATGCGTCATGCCCATCGACTCCAGCTGCAGTCGAGTCCCCTTCTGGACGGGAATTTGCAGGTATGGCGCCATGATGTCCAGGTGGGCGCCATCGGCGAATCCTCTTGCGTTGCGCAGCACGCTGAAGGTCACCGCCAGCCCGCGCAGGATCTGGAAGAAGAGCACACCTGCCTCCGTCACTTCAAGGCCGCTCTTTTCGGTGTAGCGCTGGAGAAAGCCCCCTTCGACGCGCGGCCGGATGTCGAAGCCGAAGAGCAGGCACATGATCTGCAGCCAGCCGAGGTCTTCCCTCGGGTCGCCGAAGTGCACCAGCTCCCAGTCGATGATGCCGATCAGTCCGCTGTCGTCGTACATGAAGTTCGCCAACTGGTAATCGCAGTGGACGAGCCGGAAAGGCATCGGCTCCGGGATGTTGCGGCGCATCCAGCGAAACATCTCTGCGACCGCCGGCACGCCTTCGAGGAGAATCGCGTTGAAGCCTGCTTCGAGCTCGTTGATCTGGGCCTGGATATAGGCATCCCAGTCGTCGGGTACGGGCAACCCGGTGTCGGCCAGCTCCGACGGCTCAATGGCATGTAGCCGGCCCAGGGCATCAATGATCTCAGTCGATACCCGCGCACAGAGCTTCTCTGTGCCCAGCTCGAACAGCGGCTCCGGCTTCGAGGTCCCGCCCAGGCGCTCCATGACGAAGCCCGGCTTGCCCAGGTGCTCACCGGTCGCGTCCAACCACTTGACCGCCGGCACGGGAAAGCCCCGCTTGTTCAAGCAGTCGATGACGCGGAACTCGGCGGCCAGGTCGGTTTCGAGGATGCCGCCTGAGTCCATTTGCTTGCGCAGGATGTACTCCTGCTCGCTACCGTTGTGAACGGCCCGAAAGGCAAAGGTCTCGTTGCTATAGCCGCCCGACAGAGGCACGAAATCGCGCACCTCCACACCCGGACCGGCAGCGGCCTCGAGAAAGGCTTTGAGTCTCTCTTCCATGTCTGCCCCCAACTGTCCTCTGACCTCCGTCAGGCACCACTGGCTGGGAGATGTCAGGGATGCACGAATCATGGCTAGCTACGAGCCAGCGATCAAGAGCCAGCCGTCGCAATTGATAGACGGTGCCAGCAGTTCAACGGCGCCGCCGCTGTGGCGGGCGCCCCGTTTCTATTGTTGGACGGGCTGGTTGAATCTCGGCTCGCGCTTCTCCAGGAAGGCCGTCACGGCCTCGCGGTGCCCCGGCATCGAGCTCAGCTCACGAATCGCGCTCTGCTCCTGCGTCACGACGCGGCGCAGGTCCTGCTCGTTGGCGTTGGCGTGAATCAGGCGCTTGGCCATCCACGTCGCGTCAATCGGGTTGTTCGCCACCTCGTTGGCCAGCTCCAGCGCTTCGTCCAGCAGCCTGTCGGGCTCTACCAGCCTTTCCACCAGCCCACGTCGCAGCGCCTCATCGGCGTCGATGATGCGGCCTGTCAGGGCCAGGAAAAGCGCGTTCGAGAACCCGGCCACCAGCGGCAGGTAGCGCGTGCTCCCGCACTCCGGCGAGAGGCCCACCTTGACGAAGCGCGCCGAGAAACGCGCCGCCGTCGAGGCGATGCGGATGTCGCAGGCCAGCGTCATCGTCAGCCCGACCCCAACGGCCGGACCGTTGATCGCCGCGATCGCGGGCTTGCCCA
Source organism: Dehalococcoidia bacterium (assembly GCA_035711945.1). GTDB lineage: Bacteria > Chloroflexota > Dehalococcoidia > WHTO01 > WHTO01 > DASTBR01. Next base: position 10,599 of record DASTBR010000222.1, on the reverse strand, counting down.
TCATCAGTGCGTGCGGCACCTCTGGGCTGGCGATCTGCTGCAGCATGTGCGGTACCGGTTCTGGCGCGCCGTCGCCACGCGATTGGATCCGCGTGTTGAAGCCGGAAATGTCGGCGCCGGCACAGAACCCGCGTCCGGCGCCGGTCACGACCAGCGCATTAAGCGAGTTGTCGTGTGCCGTGGTGTTCACCGCGTCGATGAACTCCTGCTCCATCTGTTGTGTCCAGGCGTTCAGCTTCTCGGGTCGGTTTAGCGTGACGAGCGCGACCGGACCGCGCTTCTCGTAGATCAGGGTTTCGTAAGTGGGCATGGCAGCCTCCTGGCGTTCAGCGGATGAGATTCAGGTTAGTAAGAACAGCCTTAACGGGGCTTAAATGCATCCCTGATACAATCTGGACACTCCCGAAGAGCCACCCAGTTCCAAGGACCGACGACTATCGCCAAGCAATCTCCACTTCCTGACGAAGGCCTTCGCGCGCTCGACGCCCTCGTCGATCGCATCGAGGCCGAACCCGGCGACGTCATCAACGCCGCGGATTTCATCGCGCTCCAGGAGCAGATGGACGTCCGGGCGGTCATCAAGGCCCTGCCCGAGGAGCTTAGCGAAGAAGACCTCGCCAACATCCTGCGCCTGGCCATGCTCACCGAGTGCGCCGCCGAGACCTTCGGCGCGGCCATCGAAGAGCGCGCCCAGCGCTACGACGCGCAGTGGCTCTCGCGCTTCACCAACCGCGTTTGGCTGCCCGACGAGCTGACCCACCTCGCACCCTACAAGATGATCCTCCTCAGCCTCGGCTTCAGCGAGGAGGAGCTCGACCGCCAGATCCGCCACACGCAGCAACTGCCCTTCGAGCACCGCGGTGGCGACCTGCCCGTGCAGGTGACGACCTTTGGCTTCATCCAGGAGTACCTGACCGACAACTGGCACGGCCTGGTTGCGAAACTGCTCAAGCGCGCATCGCCCGAAGCCTCCTACATGGCCACGCGCGTTAAGCGCCGCGAAACGCTGCACACGATGTGGTATCGAGACATGACGGCCCTGCAGCTCGAGGCCGACCCACGCCTCCTCGAACCGATGGCCGAGGCCTTGATCAAGTTCCAGATGCCGGCAAACCAGGTGGCACCCGACCTCCAGGATGAGGTCGCCCGCTGGCTGCCGCCGATGGGCGTCGACTACGAACAGATGGCGCGCGACCTCCTGCGTCTGGTCCACACAACACTCGGCGACGTCAGGGAGACCGGCAGGTTGCTCGTTCAGCTGGCAGCCGAAAAGGGCTACCGGCTTGGCCCCATATCAGCCGCGCAAATGAGGGCAGCCGTCAATAGACTGGGCGGCCCAGGCTACGGACTGATTGGCGAGGCACTACTGGAGAGGCTCGGCCTTTCCTACCTGTTCCATTCGCCCGCCGGCGGCCAGGACTCCGCGATGGCTCCCTACTCGGGCGTCTATGAGCGGATCCGCGGACTGCTTCGCAGCTGGATCGCCGGCAAGATCGACTTCGACTTCCGCGCCGGCACCTCCCCACTTCCCGCCGGTCCCGGCATTTGAACCTGCTCGACTCATTCACGGCGCGTGCGGTGCGGCCCCTGCTGCCGGCCGTGTTGCGCGACCTCGAACGGGGTCAGCTCCGAGTCACGTTCCCCGACGGATCCCACAAGGCGATCGGCTCACCCGGCACAGGACCTGAGGCCGACGTCCGGATCCTGGACGAGCGCTTCTTCCGCCACGTCCTCGTCCACGGCGAGATCGGCTTCGCCGAGGCGTATATGGACCGCCTCTGGGACACCGACGACCTTGTCACCGTCCTCCAGTTGGCGCTCGAGAATCGTCAGAAGGTCGACCGGCGCGCTGCCTGGCTGGCAGGTGTGTCGGGCACCCTCAATCGCCGCCGCCACGTCCTCGCGAAGCCGAACTCGATCGACGGGTCGCGCCAGAACATCACCTTCCACTACGACCTCAGCAACGATTTCTACAAGCTCTGGCTTGACGACCTGCTGATTTACTCGTGCGCTGTCTGGAATTCACCCGACGAGACTCTGGAAGAGGCACAGCTGAACAAGTGCCGCATGCTCTCCGAGAAAGCCGGGATCAAGACAAACGACCGCGTGCTGGACATCGGCGGTGGCTGGGGCGGCTATTCACGGTTCGCCGCCTCAACCTACGGCTGCCACGTCACGATGGCCAACATCTCGGCAGCCCAGGTCGAGCTGGCGCGAGCGCTGGCTATCGAGGAGAACCTGGAGGGCCTCGTAGACGTTCAGTTCCGCGACTACCGCGAGATCGAAGGGCCATTCGACGCAATCGTCGTCATGGGCATGATCGAGCAAGTCGGGGCGGACTACTACAACACCTTCTTCCAGTGCGTGGATCGCTGCCTCAGGCCCGGCGGCCGCTTCGTCCTGCAAACGATCACCGTACCCGACGAGTCGTTCGCCGGGTTACGCGACGGCGTCAACTTCATGCAGAAGTACATCTTCCCGGGCGGCATGCTGCCGTCGCTCGCCGCCCTCCGCGAAGCGAGCTCGCAAACGAGTCTGGTTGCACTAGATACCGAGGAGATCGGCCACCACTACGTGCGCACGATGCACGAGTGGCGGGATCGTTTCTGGGCCAACATCGACCGTATCAAGGCCCTCGGCTTTGACGACGACCGCTTCATCCGCATGTGGGACTACTACCTCGCCAGCAGCGAAGCCTGTTTCCTGACGAGGACAACAGGCGACTCGCAGATCATCTACGAGAAGCCCGCCTGAGCTAATCGACCGCGACGGTCGAGTGCCGCTGGATGAAGGGGATTGTGTGGTTGGAGATGTCCCGGCCGGTGCTTGCGTCCTGGAGCTGATTGCCCCATTCGGCGCGCAGGTCTACCTTCTCGCAGCTCGGGACGAAGCGTTCGAACACCTCGGCTCGAATCGCCGCCCCAAACGTTGACTTGCCCGGCGGCTTGTCCATGTACAGCGCCGGGATGTGCACCTGCGGTTTCTCTTTAAGCAGGTCGAGCTTGTCATAGGACTTCCTGAATTCCATTGCCTGCGGCCAGTCGATGCCCCCGTCGAGCAGGTTGGCATACTTACGCCAGTCTTCCTCGGTGCCTCCCTGCATCACGTGACGGACCCACTGGTAGCTGCCGCTGAAAAGGCTGCCCGCCTCGGCTGCTGTCGCCAGCGCCCCCATCCCCAGCGATCGCAGCGTCGCCGGAGAGAATGCAATGCCAGCGGCGCACAGACTCTGAACGGGCAACTGTGACCCGCCGTCCACTCCCAGCGCCATGAGCACCGCGGGCGTGGCCGTCTCCATCGTGATGACGTGGCAGGGCTCGGTCATGCGCTCGCGGAGTGCCTGGACGGCGCCCTCCCAGCTCGGCGGGCCACCCGGGCCGTCGATCATGAACGGCCAGTTGAAGACCTCAACCTCGAATTGGCTCCTGAGCTGGGTCAGCGCATAGCGGCTGGCCGGCACAGCCTCACAGCCGGCCGGCGAGGCAAGCCACGAAGCCACGTAGAGGACGCGTTCCTTCACCGCCTGATTCTAGGCAGACGCGCCGTTCGACCGTTGAGCGGTGGAGCTTGCTTCGAATCAGAACCCAGGCCACGCGTAGGGGAGGGTGTCAGCAGGGCACGTGAAGCCTAGCCTTGAATGAGGGGCTGACACCCTCCCCTACCCAACGCCCGCCTCAAGACGGGTAGCGAGGTGAATTCCCTCACATCTGGGGAACCACGAGGCTGGTCAAGTCCGTTGATCTGATAGACAATGTGCTCGACGCTCGGCTGGCGAACATAATTGGTTTCGCTCTTGATTAGACCGCCTTCAGGTAGGCGGCTAGGCTGGTTTACGATGCCCGGTTCTCACGAGGTCCCCGCGTCGTGAGTGAAGAACGCTTCGCCCGCTACCGCTACTACACAACCAACCCCGAGGTCCCCATGCGCCGGAAGCCTGCGCCCACGCACGCGCACCGGCCCCGCGGCGAGCGATCCTTCCTCATGGCCGGCGTGGGCTTCTTCTTCATCGCCTCGCTCTACACCGCGCTGATGGTCATCAGTCGTGTTGACCAGCTGTTCCTGCCCGGCAACGAGATCAGCTTCGCCAGCATCGGCCTCGGTGACAGTGGCATCCCCGGCATCGCAGAACCTGACAGCGATCCGATTACCCGCCGCATCAACCTGCTCGTAATGGGCATCGACAAGCGCCCCCAGGACGACACCGACGAGCTGCCGCCGCGTGCGGACACGATCATGGTCGTCACCATCGACCCCAAAACCAAAACAGCCGGTGTCCTGGGCATCCCGCGCGATCTCTACGTCGAGATCCCCGACGGCAACGGCGGCGTCGACAACGCCAAGATCAACACCGCCAATAACCGCAGTAACGGTGGCCCCGAGCTCGTCATGGAGGTCGTTGAGAACACGCTGGGTATCCAGCTGGATAACTACCTTGTCGTCGATTTCGTGGCCTTCCAAGACTTTATCGACGCCCTCGGCGGAATCGAAGTGGAGGCAAACGAGGACCAGAACACCGGCCGCGCCATCTACTACGACAACTACTCAATCGACGACATCGAAGGCGAGCCACTCGAGATCGAGCCCGGTCTCCAGCACATGGACGGCTACACCGCGCTCGCCTACTCCCGCTACCGCGAGGACTCGGACTTCCACCGCATCAAGCGCCAGCAGCAGGTCATCTTCGCCACGCTCGACAAGGCGTTCGGCACAGGGCTGATCGCCGATCCGGGAGCGCTGAAAGGCCTCTATGACACCTGGCGCGACACCGTGGATACCGACATCAGCTCCCTGCGAGTGCCCGGCCTGGCGTTGCTCGCCCAGGAGATACCGGAGGAGCGCATTACGCGCGCCAGCCTCGGCGACGCCGTCGAAGACGACTACATCGGGGGCGAGTACGTGGCCCGTTTGCGGGTCAACCAGGCACAGCAGATCATCGACCTGCTCTTCCGCGACCCTCGGATCATCAACGAGGCCGCCACGATTGAGATCCTCAACGGCTCGAACAGGGAGGGGTTGGCAAGGCTGGAGCGCGACCGCTTCGTCGACAGGGGCATCCCTGAAGCCAACATCATCAACATTGCCAACGCCCCGTCGGACTACGACTGGATCAATACGTTGATCCTTGTGCGCACTCCGGGCAAGGACTTTACAGCCAGCCGGCTGGCGAGGTGGCTGGGCCTCGACGAGAACCGCATCCGTACGGCCGGCGAAGAGTTTGCCTACCTCAGCGACTCGACCGCCGACATCATCGTCGTCCTCGGTACCGAGGTCACCGACAGTCAATCAGGCGAAGAGGAAGTCAGCAGCCCCTAGTTCCGGCCGTTCCTACGGCCGTTTCCGCCTGCGCCGTCGCCGTTGGTGCCAGGCTGGTGAGTAATCTCGAGTCCGTCGCTGCCCGCCTTCGACGCCTTCTTCAGCGCCTTCTGCATCTGGCTGCTCTCGGCCTGGGCAACGCTGCTGCTTAGGTCGATTGCCGCGATCGCGGCAACCTTGTCGCCCGGGTTGATGTTCATGATGATCACGCCCTGGGCGTTGCGCCCGGTCTCGCGGATCGTGTCCAGCCGCGTGCGCACTACGTTGCCCTGGTCAGAGATCACGAGCAGCTCGTGTTCGGCCTTGACCATCTTGGCCGCGGCCACCGGGCCTGTCTTGTCGTTGACCTTCATCGAGATCACGCCCTGGCCGCCTCGTCCCTTCAGCGGATACTCATCGGCCTGCGTGCGCTTGCCCATCCCTAGCTCAGAGATGACGAGTAGCTCGTGGTCGGCGGCCACAACATCGGCGCCGATCACGCTGGCGCCCTGCAGTCTCATGCCGCGCACGCCGCCGCTCGTCCGCGAGGCGGAGCGCAGCTTGCCCACGTTGAAGCGGATCGCCTTGCCGGAGTCCGCCACGAGCACGATGTCGCTCTTGTCCGAAGCCAGTTTGGCTGTGATCAGCACGTCGTCCTGCTCGAGGTCCATTGCGATTAGCCCGGACCGCCGCACGGCCGCGAACTTGTTCAGCGGCGTCTTCTTGACCTCGCCCTTGCGCGTCACGAGCACCATGTAATCGTGGTCAAAGCTGCGCACGTTGACCACCGCCGTTACTGACTCGTTCTGCTCGATCTGGATCAGGTTGATGACCGGGATGCCGCGCGCCCTGCGGCTCGTGTCCTCGATCTCGTAGGCCTTCAGCTGGAACACGCGACCCTTGTCGGTGAAGAAAAGCAGGTTGTCCTTGGTGTCGGCCACGATCAAGTGCCGGACGGCGTCTTCCTCACGGGCGATCATCCCCAGAGCGCCCTTACCGCCGCGATGCTGCAGGCGGTAGTCGTCCAGCGGGCCACGCTTGATGTAACCCCGCTGTGTGATCGCCACCACGGTGTCGCCGTGGGCCACGAGGTCCTCCTCGTTAAAGTCGCCGATCTCCTCGTACTTGATCTCAGTCTTGCGGTCGTCTCCGTACTTGTCGGCCAGCTCCTTGGCCTCGTCGCGGACGAGGAAGTCGATCTTGCGTGGGTTCTTCAGCAGGTCCTCCAGGTAGTTGATGGTCTTCAGGAGCTCCGCGTACTCCTCCTGGAGCTTCTGGCGCTCGAGGGCGGCCAGGCGCCTGAGTTGCATGTCGAGGATGGCCTGCGCCTGCCGCTCACTGAAGTTGAATGGCCGCTTCTGCAGGTCTTCCTTCGCTTTGTCAGCCGAGGCGGCGGCCCGGATCTTCTTGATTACGGCGTCGATCATGTCGACGGCCTTGACCAGGCCCTCGAGGATGTGCGCGCGCTCCTGCGCCTTCTCCAGCTCGAATTCGGATCGTCTGCGGATCACGATCCTGCGGTGGCCGATGAACTGCTCGAGCGCCTCCTTCAGGTTGACAACCTTGGGCTGGCCCTCGACGAGTGCCAGCATGTTGACTGCGAACGAGCTCTGCATCGGCGTGTGCTTGTAAAGCGAGTTGAGCACTGACATCGGCTGCGCTTCGCGCTTCAGCTCGATGACGATCCGCATGCCGTGGCGGTCGGACTCATCGCGCAGGTCAGAGATGCCCTCGATGCGTCGGTTCTTGACCAGGTCAGCGATGCGTTCGATTAGGTTCGCTTTGTTCACCTGGTAAGGGATCTCGGTAACGATCAACTGGAAGCGACCGCTGCGCTGCGCCTCGTGGACGGCCGCCCGCGCCCGCATGATCACGCGTCCGCGGCCGGTCCCGTAGATGCGCTGGATGTCTTCCTTGCTGGCGTAGATCACGCCGGCTGTCGGGAAGTCGGGCGCCAGCACGACCTCAGCCAGGTCGTCAGCGGTGGCGTCCGGGTTGTCGATCAGGAGCTCCAGCGCTTCGGCGATCTCGCGCAGGTTGTGCGGCGGGATGTTGGTCGCCATGCCCACGGCGATGCCCGACGCACCGTTGAGCAAAAGGTTCGGTACGCGGGCCGGCAGCACAGTCGGCTCTTCGCGCTCGTCGTCGTAGGTCGGCCGGAAGTCGACCGTGTTCTTCTCGATGTCGACCAGCATCTCGGGCGCTATCGGCGACAGCCGCGCCTCGGTGTAGCGCATTGCGGCCGGCGGGTCGCCGTCAATCGAGCCGAAGTTGCCCTGCGGATGGACCAGCGGGTAGCGTAGCGAGAAGTCCTGTCCCATGCGCACCATCGCTTCGTAGACGGGCGCGTCGCCCTGCGGGTGGTACTTCGCCAGCACCTCGCCGACGACAGCCGCGCTCTTCCGGTGCTTGGAGCCTGGGGTAAGCCCGAGCTGGTCCATCGCGAAGAGGATGCGCCGCTGGACGGGCTTCAGGCCGTCACGGACGTCGGGCAGCGCTCGCGCTGTGATCACGCTCATGGCGTAGTCGAGATAGGAGCTGCGCATCTCCTCTTCGATGCGCACGTTTCGCACGGCGCCGATGTTGCTGTCGGGGGGGTTCTGTTGAACCATTCTTACTTCCTTGCTGCTGCCACTGACGCTGCTTGTTCTCTCTTGCTCAGCTCACGGACCTCGTTGACGAAAGCTGCCATCAGCGCCGCAGATTGGCGGTTGAAGCCGCCTCGCTCGTCGGCTTCGACGCGCTCCGGGTGCCACTGAACGCCAACGATCCAGGCGCCTTTCTTCTCTCCCTCGTAGCCCTCGACGTAGCCGTCCGCGCTCCAGGCGACGGCCTGCAGCCCGCCGGCGAGCATGCCCTCGCAGATGCCCTGGTGATGCCGCGAGTTCGTCGCAATCGACGGCGAACCGTAGACTCCGGCAAGCCAGCCCTCCTCGGACAGGCGAACCTCGTGCCAGGCCGAGTGGGTCTTCGCATCGAGGCCCTCCGGCGTGCGGTGCGCGCCCGACTCGATGTGCTGATCGAGCGACCCACCCAGCGCCACGTTGACCACCTGGTGGCCGCGGCAGATCGCCAGCACCGGCAGTCCGCGGTCTACTGCAGCCTCGATCGCCTCGAGCTCGAAGCGGTCGCGCTGGTCGTCCACGCTCAGCAGCCCGGGGTGCGGGTCCTGCCCGTAGAGCGCCGGGTTAACGTCGCCGCCGCCCGACAGCACCAGTGCGTCGATATCCGCTAAGGCGACCAGTGCTGACTGATCGTCGGGATAGAGGGCGACGGCTTCGGCGCCGGCCTTCTCGAGGGCGTCCAGGTAGTTCTGGCGGCTGCGTTCAGCGGATTGTCGAGACAGGATGACGCCGACCCGAGGGCGCTCGGACGGGCTTTGCATTCTTCTTCAATTGTATCTGAAAGGCGCCGATTTCGCCCAAAGAATTGCTAAAGCGTCTCAGCTAATCAACTGCAGAGGCGGCTCTTTGGTCCCGTCCGCGAAGCCCATAGCGCATAACGGATTCCGGAGATAGATTTCAAGTGATTCCGGCTGCAACCAAATCCCCAAAATGCCGGCCAGAAGAAAGGACCCATGACACGACGAAGCCTTATATTGCCTTGCCTGCTCGCCGCTGCCGGCGCGCTGGCAATCGGCCTTGCCGCCTGCGGCGACGATGACGACGACCGCCTTAGCGACGAGGAGTACTTTGCCGAGGTCGACCAGCTCAACCGCGGGCTCGACGAAGCCTTCGAAAATGAGATCTTCGCCGCCGAGACCGCCAAAGCGGGAATCGAAAGCTTCGCAACCGCCGCAGGCGAGATCCAGGAAGGCCTGAGCAACCTCACGCCGCCTGAGGACGTCCAGGAAGCCCACGACAACTACGTCGAGGGCGTCGACGGCGCCGTCGACTTCCTCGAGCAGGCTGCCGAGGACACGCCCGAGGACGCCTCGATTGACGAGCTGGAAGACATCCTCTTTGGCGAGGGCGACCCCTTCGTCGAGGTCAACGAGGCTGAGTGCGAGCTCGCCGGAATAGCCGAGGAGAAGGGCATCGAGCTCGAGTTCCTGGTTTGTGAGCTCGGGGAAGAGGGCGAAGAAGGGGGCGACCCCGGCGACAACCCGGTTGCCGTTGAGGGCACCGAATTCGAGTTCAGCTTCGAGGATGGCGCCTTCACGACCGAGACCACCGGGATCGTGTTCACCAACGCTGGCGAGCAGCCCCACGAGGTGGTTGTCGCTACCGTCGAGGGCGACACGACCGTTGAGGAGATCATCGAGACTGTCGCCAACGAGGAAGAGCCCGAAGGCGTAACGGACATCGCTGGCACCGGCGCAGGGCCTGGCGGCGAAGGCGCTCTCGCCTTCGAGGAGCCTCTCGAGCCAGGCCGCTACGTCATGCTCTGCTTCGTCCCTGACGAGGAGACCGGCGATCCGCACGCCGCCCTCGGCATGGCTGCTGAGTTCACCGTCGAATAGACGCTTAACGGCAAGGGAGGACGTTCCCCCCGTCCTCCCTTGCCTAACCCCGTTTCACGACCGATGAATCGCGACCGGCGTTCTGCGCGTATCGTTTGTGAACAATCGCACAATCCGCCGCCCAATTAACTCCCCGAAAGGACCCTTTTAGTGAAAACACGCTTGTTCCTGGTTCCGCTTGCCCTCTTCGCGGCAGGCGCGATAGCCGTTGCCTGCGGCGACGACGATGACGACCGCCTCACCGACGAGGAATACTTCGCCGAGGTCGATCAGCTCAACGGCGATGTCGATGCGTCCGCCGAGGAGGCATTCAGCGCAGAGACAGCGGACGAGGGCATTGACGTCCTGGTTACCGCAGTCGACACGTTCGAAGAAGGTCTCCGCGACCTCAACCCGCCTGAAGACATCGAGGATCTGCACGACCAATACGTCGCGGCCGTCGACGAGTTCACCGACTTCCTCGAGGGCGCTTCCGAAGATGTCGAGGAAGGGGCGCCTATAGATGAGCTCCAAAACGTTCTCTTCGCGGACGGCAACGACCCGTTCGTCGAGATCGAGGGCGTCGAATGCGAGCTTGTTGGCGTCGCCGACGAAGCCGGCATAGCGCTTGAATTCCTGAGCTGCCCCGAGGAAGCCGAGGGCCCTGAGGCCGCCGGTGACAACCCTGTGGCGGTCGAAGCCAGCGAGTTCCAATTCACGCTCGGCGGCGAGTTCAGCGCCGACACCACCGGTTTGGTCCTGACGAACGCCGGCGAGCAGCCTCACGAGGCCGCCCTGATGAAGGTCCCCGAGGACTTGGACATCGAGGCAGCACTCGCCTCCGAGGAGGAGCCCGAGGGCGTCGA
>DASTBR010000221.1:0-2256 GCA_035711945.1 Dehalococcoidia bacterium | reverse complement strand
CCGCTATGTGCTGGAGGGGAGCGTGAGCAGGGCGGGTGACCAACTCCGGATCAGTGCGCAGCTGATCGACGGCAGCACGGGCGCGCACCTCTGGGCCGAGCGTTACGACCGTCCTCTGGACGACGTTTTCGCCGTGCAGGACGACATCACCCGGCAGATCGTTCAGGCGCTGCACCTGGAACTGACGCAGGCAGAGCGCGACCGCCTCATGCGGCGCTACACGGACGACGTCCAGGCTTACGATGCCTATCTGTTGGCCAGAAGCCTTCGAGCCGACCTGGCCAAGGAAAAGAATGAGGAGGCCCGCCGCCTGCTGGAGGGCGCGATCGAGCGCGATCCCAACTTCGCTGCGGCCTATGCGGAACTGAGCTGGGCCCACCATCGGGCATGGGAGTCGGACTGGAGCGAGAACCCGGACGAGAGCCGAGCTCTGGCATTGGCGTTGGCACAGAAGGCCGTGGCTCTGGATGAGACATTGGCCGAAGGACACGCTCGGCTGGCCTGGGCGTACCTGTGGCGCAGGCAGTTTGACGCCGCAATGGCCGAGGGCAGGCGGGCCATCGCCCTCGATCCCAACTTCGCCGATGGCTACATGCTTCTCTCACATATCCTGATCTATGCCGGCCAGGCCCGGGAGGGCGTCGAGGTTGCTATCGAAGGAATGCCACTCGATCCCGATTCCATGTACCACAGCTTGATGCATCTCGCCGACGGCCAGCGGTTGCTGGGCCAATACGAGGAGGCGATCGAAAATTTCAGGAAATCGGTCGAGCTCAGATCCGATTTTGTGCCTGGGTATGTTTGGCTGGCGTCCACCTATGGAAATTTGGGCCGCCAGGTGGAGGCTGAAGCAGCGGCGGCACAGGTGTTGCGACTTAATCCCCGCTTCTCGATCTCGGCCTATGGAGGGAAGGTGCCCTATCGGGATGAAGCGGTCCTGGAGCAGTTCCGCAACGGCCTGCGCGCCGCTGGCCTGCCGGAGCAGGCTCAGCCTTCGGTGCGTCGCCCCCAGATGCGCCAAGCTCGCGCCACCATGGTCGCTAGGCGGGCGCCGCGACGCCAGTCGGTGCGAGCACTCGAGAGGACGAGCGTGGGGTTCGAGCTGCACGCCTATGACTTCGAATCTTGAAGGGCAGCACGATCACGGCGCTGATCCTGCTCGTGCCCTCGGTCGGCTTCATGCTGTTCATCGAGCGCTTCCTCAAGGCGGACGTGCTGGCCAAGGTCGGCAGCTGACCGCTTCTTCGCCCGGCGCCGCAAAACCATTGACGTCGACCGCCCCGGTCGTAACGTCAACCGTTGATCGGGAAGCGCACCGGGCGTAGCGCCGAGTGAAGAACTGCGCCTGGTGAGACGATTCACGAGGCGCTCTCGGCCGAAAACCAAAGGGGAGGTACCAGGATGATTCCGACGGAGCCGGTCGGGTCGCTGCCGCGGCCAGCCAAGCTGCAGGAGGCCTTCGCGGCCTACGATGCCGGCAAGATCACCCATGAGGAACTGGTGCGCGAGCAGGATGCGGCGTGCCTCGATTCAATGAGGCGCATGGAGGCGACCGGCGCGCCGATCGTGTCCGACGGCGAGCAGCGGGCATCGAGCTTCGCCACCTACCCGCTGACCGACACCCTGGCGGGCACCGGGCTGGCCGAGAACCTTGCGGCCGACGGCCAGTACTTCGCGATCTTCGCGGACGGCCATCACCGCCAGCTGCCGCGCCTGACCCGCGGGCCCTTCCGCTACAAGACATACGCCGCCGACTATCTCGAGCGATCGATCAGGATGGCGTCGAAGCCGATGAAGCAGGCGGTGATCGCGCCATCCATGCTCGCGCTGCTGTATCCGCTCGACGACGAGGTGCCGGGCTACGCGCGCGAGCAGTTCGAGAGCGATCTCGTGGACGAGTGCGAGAAGGACATCCGCAAGTGCTTCGCGGCCGGAGCGGCGCGGGTCTCGATCGACTTCACCGAGGGGCGACTCGCCTGCCGCAACGACCCGCGCAATCCATGGACTGGCCGCAGCATGCTCGGCCACTTCATCGAGCTCAACAACCGTGTGTTCGACCGCTTCTCGGCCGCGGAGCGCAGGAACATCGGCATCCACACCTGCCCTGGCGGCGACTGCGACTCGACGCACAGCGCCGATGTCGACTACTCCGAGCTGCTGCCGAGCATGTTCAAGATGAACGCCGGCTACTTCCTGATGCAGCTCGCGAGCGAGAAGGACAAGGAGCGAGTCTACCAGCTGATCGGGCAGTACAGC
>DASTBR010000220.1:0-3724 GCA_035711945.1 Dehalococcoidia bacterium | reverse complement strand
CGCGCCACTGGGCCCAGCCCTATCCCCGCAATTGGGATGAAGTGCCGGAACAGCGCCTGCTCTCCGAGGAGACGCGGCAGCTTGTCCTGGACGCCGTCGACAAACTGCCCGCGAGCCAAAAGGAAGTGATCACGCTGCGTGACATCAACGGCTGGTCGTCGGTCGAAGTCTGTAACGCCCTCGGTATCAGCGAGACGAATCAACGGGTGCTATTGCACAGGGCGCGCTCCAGGGTGCGGCTGGCGCTGGCCCACTATCTGGGGGACGAGTGAGCGCTGCGACCCAAGGCAAGGAGCTGGTCTGCCAGGACTTCGTCGAGCTGGTCACCGAGTACCTTGAAGGTTCCCTGCCGGCCGATGCCCTTGCCGAATGCGAGAAACACCTCGAAGAGTGTCCCTACTGCAAGTTCTACCTCGAGCAGATGCGCAAGACTATCGGGCTGCTCGGCAACGCCGTCCAGGAATCCCTGCCCGAGGATATGCGTGTCCACCTGCTCGAAGCGTTCCGCAGCCAGGTTGCGGCCAATGGTGGAGGCCCAACCAGTCAGCCTTCTCAGAGCTGGCTGACTCGCCTCCAGGTCTGGCGCCGCCGCCGCTAGGCGACGATCAGTCGCGAAGCAGCACGGCGCGCGCCGGCGCACCGTCAGCGCCGACCAGTCGTAACGGCAGGCAGACGAGCGTGTACTCTCCAGGCTCAACCTCTCGCAGGTCCAACCCCTCGACAATGACCACGCCTGCCTCCAGCAGAGCAACGTGCGTCGGTCCCGGGTCGCCTTTCGGCGCGACGGACAGGTAGTCCACGCCAACCAGCCTGACGCCGCGCCCAACCAACGCCCTTGCTGCCGCCTCGGTCAGGCCAATGAAGTGCATCGAGAATGTTGGTTGCTCCCAGAGGGCCGAGTTGCGCGTCTTAAAGAGCAGTCGCTCGACACCCTCTGGAAGCTTGAGCTCATTGAGGTCGGCGGCTTCGACGTCCCCTGTCAGCCCCGTGGCGTCCAGAACGTGCGCTGGACCTATCAAGGCCTCAAGCGGGGTCTGGTCTACAGTGCCCGCTCCATCGATGAAATGATGCGGCGCGTCGATGTGCGTCCCCGTGTGCACACCCAGGTCTAGCCGGCTGACGTTAGCCTGCGCGCCCTCGGCAATAGACGCCGCTAGCGTCAGGCTGATGTCCGGGTCGCCCTCGTAGACGACCATCCCCGGCCGTATAGGCACCGAAATGTCGATGATCTGCACCGCTATCCCCTACGAGGCGGCCGAGGGACTGCTGGCAGTCGTCTCTGAGGCTTCCGACTCCGGCGCGGAAACGTCCTCCATCCGGTAGCGCTTGGCGAACGTCGCCACGAAGAACGCGCCACCGTACAGCTTGAGCGTCTCCTCGATCACCCAGACCGTCGACGTCTGGTCGACGAAGCCGTCAATGACGATCGTCAGGCCGATCAACATCGCCCCGGCCAGGAAGAGGACTCGCAGCTCAGGGAACGGCAGCCAGTCACGCCAGTAGATCGCAGCCAACAACAGGCCGGCCACCATGTAAGCGAAGAGGATCAGGTCGCTCCAGCGATGAAAGCCCAGCGCACCGTCGCTGCCCGTGGCGTCGGTAAGCCAGCCGCCGATCTTCCCGTGCAGGTCGAGCGGCGCGTCGATCGTCAGCCAGAGGAAGCCGATACCCGCGAGCAGCCAGAAGTTGTTGAAATCACGCCAGTCGCCATAGCGAGCGCTGTGTCGAGCAATTAGGAACCCCAGGATGGCCACAGTTAGGGTCTGCAGCAGCGACCAAAGCTGGATCGGGCCGACGTCGCGGAATAACTGATGCTGGTCGCCCCAGCCGAAGATCGCCAGGCCGATCAGCGCGCTGACCAGGCTCAGCAGCGTTGCTATCAGCAGCAGCTTGCCCAGCAGGTTTGGGATAGCGGTCAGCCAGTCGGCGTAGCGGTCAAGCCTTTCCATCATCGCTCTGCCTGTCTGGCGTCCCGGGGCGGCTCGCGGCCGCGCGCCGGGCTCGCAGGTCGTCGATCCTTCGGGCTGTTTCGGCTTCGGCGCCCTCCTGCGATGGTTCATAGTACTGCCTGCCGCGCAGGTTGGGAGGCAGGAACTCCTGCTCGGCGGCGAAGTGCCCCTCGTGTTCGTGGGCGTACTGGTAACCCCGTCCGTAGCCCATCTGCTTCATCAAACCCGTCGGTGCGTTGCGCAGGTGCAGAGGCACAGGGTCGTTGCGCGTCTCCTGCACGTCCTTGAGCGCAGCGACGTACGAGGTCAGCGCAGTGTTGCTCTTCGGCGCCGTCGCCAGGTAGATCACGGTCTCCGCCATCGGCAGGAAGCCCTCTGGCAACCCGACGAAATGCACAGCCTGCTGACAGGCGGTCGCCAGCACCAACGCTTGGGGGTCGGCAAGACCGATGTCCTCGGCCGCCAGGATGACCATCCGCCGCACGATGAACAGCGGGTCCTCGCCCGACTCGATCATCCGCGCCAGCCAGTAGAGAGAGGCGTCGGGGTCCGATCCACGCAACGACTTGATGAAGGCCGAGATTGTGTCATAGTGGGCGTCGCCGCCTTTGTCATAGCTCAGCGCCTTGCGCTGCAGCGCGTCCTCGATCAGCTCCTTGTTGATTTGCAGGACACCCTTGGTAGCCGGCGCGGCCTTGACCGCCAGCTCCAGCGCGTTCAGCGCTAGCCGCGCATCACCATTCGCCTGCAGGACCAACGCCTCGATCACGTCCTGGGGGATGTTGATCAGGTTTAGATTGCCAAGTCCCCGTTCCTTGTCGGCGATCGCGCGCTGGATGATCTCCTCGACCTGCTCGTCGGTCAGCGGCTTCAGGCTGTAAACCCTCGACCGCGAAAGCAGGGGCGAGATCACCTCAAACGACGGATTCTCCGTCGTCGCGCCGATCAACGTGACGACGCCCTCCTCGACGTACGGCAGGATCACGTCCTGCTGCGCCTTGTTGAAGCGGTGGATCTCGTCGACGAAGAGGATCGTGCGCGGGCCCTCACGCCGCCGCGCCTCGGCGTCGGCGACGATCTGCCGCAGCTCGGCCACACCTGACGACACAGCGGACACCGGCGCGAAGTGCGACGACGTCGTCCGTGCGATCAAGCGCGCCAGCGTCGTCTTCCCGCTGCCCGGCGGGCCCCAGAGGATCATCGACGGCACCTGGTCGGACTCGATGGCACGACGGAGCGCGCGACCCTCGCCAACAAGGTGGCCCTGCCCGACGAACTCGTCGAAGTTGCGCGGGCGCATGCGCGCGGCCAGCGGCGCGTCCTTCAGGTCTTCAGGATTGGCAGGCTGAAACAGCCGGGCCTGCGGCGCCGGCCTCGTCCTGGGCATGGGCTGAGCCTAGCAGCGCGTCTGCGCTTGAAAGAGCCGCCTGATCGATACTGAGGGCCCGAGAGGAGGAGCGCAGTGGACTACAAGGACATCATCTACGACGTCGACGAAACGGTCGCCGTCATCACCCTCAACCGGCCCGACCGACTGAACGCCTGGACCGACCGCATGAACGAGGAATACCGCGACGCCCTGCAGCGCGCCGACGACGACGGCTCGGTTAAATCGGTCATCCTCACCGGCGCCGGTCTTGGCTTCTGCGCCGGCGCCGACATGGCGGCACTCAACAACATCGCCGGTGCCGCCACCAACGGCAGCGAGCAGGCCGAGGCTCAGGGCTCCGCGCCATTGCCGCCGGCGGGAGGCATCGAGGCCAACTACGAGCAAA
>DASTBR010000219.1:0-12628 GCA_035711945.1 Dehalococcoidia bacterium | reverse complement strand
CAACCCCTTCATCCTCCAAGAGCTTGCCCGCCGCCAGCGGGCATAGTCGCGCCTTGAACCTCTGGCCCGGGCAACCGTACCCGCTCGGGGCAACCTACGACGGTGTCGGTACGAACTTCTCGCTCTTCTCCGAGGTCGCCGAGCGCGTCGAGCTCTGCCTCTTCGAAGAAGGCGGCCGCGAGACCCGCGTCGAGCTGACCGAGGTGACTGGCTACTGCTGGCACGGCTACTTGCCCGGCGTCGGCCCCGGCCAGCGTTACGGCTATCGCGTGCACGGCCCCTACAAGCCCGAAGAAGGCCTGCGCTGCAACCCGGCGAAGCTATTGATCGACCCCTACGCTCGCGCCATCGACGGGCAGGTCCGCTGGCATGACGCAGTTTTCCCCTACCTCCTCGGTGGCGCGAAGGAAGACCTCCAGCCCAACGACGCCGATAGCAGGCCCTTCGTGCCCAAGTCCGTGGTCGCCAGCCCCTTCTTCGACTGGGGCAACGATCATCCACCGGCCATCCCGTGGCACGAAAGCGTCCTCTACGAAGTCCATGTCAAGGGTTTCACCCAGCGCCATCCTGAGGTTCCTCAAGAGCTGCGCGGTACTTACTTAGGTCTCGCCCATCCGGCTGCACTTGAGCATCTGAAGCTTCTCGGTGTCACTGCCGTTGAGCTTCTCCCTGTGCACCAGTTCATCCACGACTACGACCTGGAGCAGCGCGGCCTGCGCAACTACTGGGGCTACAACTCAATCGGGTACTTCGCCCCACACGACGAGTACGCGGTCGGATACCAGGCCGGCCAGCAGGTGCAGGAATTCAAGCAGATGGTGCGCACGCTGCACGTCTCCGGGTTCGAAGTCATTCTGGACGTCGTATACAACCACACCGCTGAGGGAAACCACCTCGGCCCAATTCTCTCGCTGCGCGGCATCGACAACCCGGCTTACTACCGCCTCACTCCCGACAATCCACGCTTCTACATGGACTACACCGGCACTGGAAACAGCCTCAATATGCGTCACCCGCATGTCCTGCAGCTGATCATGGACAGCCTGCGTTACTGGGTTACCGAAATGCACGTCGATGGCTTCCGCTTCGACCTCGCCTCGAGCCTTGCCCGCGAGCTCCACGACGTCGATCGGCTGTCGGCCTTCTTCGACATCATCCAGCAGGATCCCGTGATCAGCCGAGTCAAGCTGATCGCGGAGCCCTGGGACGTCGGCGAGGGCGGCTACCAGGTAGGTAATTTCCCGCCGCTCTGGTCGGAGTGGAACGGCAAATACCGCGATACCGTGCGCGATTACTGGCGCGGCGCCGACCGTACGCTGAGCGAGTTCGCCTCGCGCTTCACAGGCAGCTCCGATCTTTACGCTGAGACCGGCCGCAGCCCCTATGCCAGCATCAACTTCGTTACCGCTCACGACGGATTTACGCTGGCCGACCTCGTCACCTACAACGAAAAGCACAATGAGGCCAACGGCGAGAGCAATCGTGACGGCGACGACAACAACCGCTCGTGGAACTGTGGCGAGGAGGGTCCGACGCACAACCCCGAGATCCTCGCCCTGCGCCGTCGCCAGCAGCGGAACTTCCTGGCGACTCTCTTCCTCTCGCAGGGCGTTCCGATGCTCCTTGGCGGCGACGAGCTCGGCCGCACGCAAAGCGGCAACAACAACGCTTATTGCCAGGACAATGAGGTCTCCTGGCTCGACTGGGATAAAGTCGACGCTGACCTCGTCGATTTCACGCGGCGGTTGATCGAGCTGCGTCGCGAGAATCCGGTCTTCAAGCGCCGGCGCTGGTTCCAGGGAGGTCCGACTACGGACGGCCTCAAGGACATCGCCTGGTTCAAGCCGGATGGCGACGAGATGAGCGAGGACGATTGGCGCAAGGCCTACGCCAAGTCAATCGGCGTCTTTCTCAATGGCCGGGTCATACCGGGCACGGACGCCCGGGGACAAACTGTTTCCGGTGACAGCTTCTACCTGTTGTTCAACGCCCACCACGGCCGTATGGGCTTCATGCTCCCCGACGGCACCTGGGGCGAGCGTTGGGTCACCGTTCTCGACACGAGCCGCCCCGTTTCTGAGGAAACCCGCAAGGTCCACCAGCCGCGGCGGCGCCTCTTCGTGGAGGGGCGTGCCCTCTTCGTCCTCAAGCGCCTTGACGACTGAACGCAGCGCAAGAGAATGCCCCCGGATTCGACCTGTAGCCGATCTGGCTTCGCGGTACCGCCACCACCGTGCCGGCCGAAGCCTGCACAGCGATACGTGACGGCTCCGCGAAGCCTCGGTTGACTACAAATCGTCACCAGAGGCAAGAACGAGATTATGCGCCGGGCGCACCCTGCTGAGACGCCATCTCAACAAGGTTTTGCACATTCGGCTCAGCGGTAGGGCTGGTGGATCTCCATGAACTGAGCCGGCTCAGCCAGCTCGGCGAAGCCATACCGGCGGTACAGCTCATGTGCGTCGCGCGTGGCCAGCATCCAGCGTCGTAAGCGCTGCAGATCGGCGTGCTCCATAACGCACTCCATCAGCCACTTGCTCAAGCCGCGCGACCTCTCTCCCTCCGCCACGAACACGTCGGCCAAGCTCGCGAACGTCGCCCGATCGCTGACTACTCGCGCGAATCCGATTTGCTTCTGCTCGCGATAGAGCCCGAACACCATTGAGTGCTCGATCGAGCGCTCGACGACCTCGCGTGCAACGCCCGCCGCCCAGTAAGAGTCCTCACTTAGAAAGCGGAAGACGAAGTCGATGTCGATCCGCGCCGGGTCAGTGCTGATCGTTAGGTCGTCGCGGCGCCAGGTACGGTAGCGCGTCATGGCAAAAAGAAAACCTCAGTGATCGCTCGTCGATTGCGCTTCTCGATCCCGTCACCCTCTCCGCCGAAGCGAATTGGGTGGCGGTCTCGCGAAGCCTCATCGACAACGTGTCACTGAGGTATTCACGAGATTATGGCCCCGTAAACGGGTTGCCACCAAGCTTATGAACATCTTTGTCAACTTTCGCTCAGCAAAATGCTTAGTCTGCTAAACCTTTCTCTTTCGAGCGCGAGAAGAAGATCTGCTGCAGCGCAGCCAGCGCCCACACGACCTCGAGCGCCACGAAGATGTACGTCTCCTTGACTACGCCGTACCAGGCCAGGATCCCGGCGCCGTAGAGATTCAGTAGCTTGTAGGTCAGGGCTTCAGCTTTCATACGTCCCAGCAGGTTCGATAGATAGGCGCCCACTAAAGCCAGCATTCCCGTTAGTCCGATCAGGTCCTCGACCATCAGAACACCTCGTGTATCTCAAACATCGGCCCATCCTTGCAGACCAGTCTCGGTCCCTTGCGGGCGAGGACGGCGCAGCTGTAGCAGACGCCGGTCCCGCAACACATCTGCTCCTCCATCAGGATCTGCACCGACTTACGGAGGCCGAGCCGGCGCCTAACCTCAGCCAGTGAGCGGAACATCGGGTTCGGCCCGCAGGCGAATGCCTGGTCGCACCACGGCAGGTACTCTGCGAACGCCTCGCTGACCAGCCCTCGACGCCCCAGCGAGCCGTCTTCCGTAGTCACAACCAACTCCACCTCAGCCGGCAGCATCGCCTCCGGGAAGACCTGCGCTGCCGTCCTCGCACCCGCCAGCAGCGTTACGTTCTGCCCTCGAGCGACCGCCTCATCCGCCAGCCAGAGCAGTGGTGCGATGCCGATGCCCCCCGCGACCAGGAGCAGGTTTCGCGACGAGTCCTTTACCGCGAAGCCGCGGCCGAGCGGCCCAAACGTGGCGACAACGTCGCCGGGCCGGCGCCGCGACAGCCACTCGGTTCCTCGGCCCACCACCGTGAACAGAATTGACCACTCCGCCCGCTTGTCGCCGCGTACCCGATGAAAGCTCATCGCTCGCGGTAGCAAGGGATCCATCTCGGCTTCGTCGCGACAGCGCAGCATGACGAACTGCCCGACGCTTGCATTAGCTCCGATCTCCGCCGAGCTATACCACTGCAGGTAAGTCCGCTCGTAGACGAGGCGCGTCTCCAGTACTCGGGCCAGGGCCTGGTTCAAGCCGCGGAACCGGCTGCCGCGCCGCGATACTCAGGCAGCGGGGCAACGCTGTACGTATCCACGCCCAGTAAACGTGTCTCGATCGCCACTCTCGCCGTGTCTAGTGACGTGAAGCAGGGGATCCTTGCTTGTGTTGCAGCACGTCGTATGTGGAAGCCGTCTTTCATCGTCGCCACGAGGTAGCCTTCTGGCGTGTTGATGACGCCATCTACCAAGCCCGCCTCGACCGCGTCCACCAGGTTCGGGTGCTTCCCGCTTTGTATCTTGTACACCTCTTCGACTGGAAGACCCTGGGCACGCACCATCTCTGCGGTCCCCTCAGTCGCGTAGAGCCTGTAGCCCGCCTGTCCCAGCATCCGCACAATCGACAGCGCCTCGGCTTTGTTGTTGTCGGCGATCGAGAGAAGGATGGTTCCTTCTCGCGGAAGCATCAGGTCGGCGGCTATCAGCGCCTTCGCCAGCGCCGCCTCGAACGTGCGATCGACGCCCATGACCTCGCCCGTGGACTTCATCTCGGGGCCGAGATGCGTATCGACGCCGACGAGCTTCGCCATCGAGAAGACGGGCGCTTTGACCGCCACGAGCCCGGTCTCCGGCCACAGGCCGCTGCTATAGCCTTGCTCGCGCAGCGTCTGGCCAAGCATCACGTTGACGGCTGTCTGCACCATCGGCACGCCAGTCACCTTCGACAAGAAGGGCACTGTGCGGGATGCTCGCGGATTAACCTCCAGGACGTAGACTGACGAGCCTCCGTTCTCGGGCATGATCACGTACTGGATGTTGATCAGACCCTGTGCCTGCAGAGCACGGCCGATGCGCTGCGTATACTCGATGACCTCCTCGCGCTCCTCAGCCGAGAGGTGGACCGGCGGATATACCGCCATCGAGTCGCCGGAGTGAACCCCGGCCCGTTCGATGTGCTCCATGATTCCGGGGATGAAGACATCCCGGCCATCGCAGATGGCGTCCACCTCCACCTCACGCCCCTCAAGGTACTTGTCGATCAACACCGGCCGGCCGCTCAATCCGGCTTCAGCCACCCGGCCCATGTAGCGGACGAGGTCCGTGGCGTTCTGCACGATCTCCATCGCGTGTCCACCCAGCACGTAGCTTGGACGCACCAGCACCGGATAGCCGATCACCTGCGCCGTCTTGAGTGCTTCTTCGACATCCCTGATGGCCGCTCCCGGCGGCTGCGGGACTCCCAGCTGCTGCATAAGATCCTCGAAGCGCCCCCGGTCCTCAGTCAGGTCGATAGCCTCAGCCCCCGAGCCGATGATCGGTAGCGAGGCCGTGTGTAGCGGCTCGGCCAGGTTGATCGCCGTCTGTCCGCCGAACTGCAGGATCGATGCCGGCGGTCCATCACCGTTCGCCTCGTTCTCGAGAATGTCGCGGACAGCCTCCTCATCCAGAGGCTCGAAGTACAGGCGGTCGCTGGTATCGAAGTCGGTCGACACGGTCTCCGGGTTCGAATTCGCCATCAGAGCTCGGTAGCCCGCTTTGCGCAATGCCCATGCCGCATGCACCGAGGCATAGTCGAACTCAATCCCCTGACCGATGCGAATCGGCCCGCTACCAACCACAAGCGCCTGTCGCCCCGGCTGCGGTTCAGCCTCGTTCTCCACCTCGTATGTCGAATAGAAGTAGGGCGTAACGGCCTCAAACTCGGCCGCACAGGTGTCTACCATCTTGTAAACCGGCTTCAAGCCCCACATAAGGCGCTGTTCGCGGACCTGCTCGGGGAGGAGGTCGGCCAGCGTCGCGATCTGGTCGTCGCTGAAGCCCATCCGCTTCGCGTCCCGCAGAAGGTCCCTCGTCAGCGGCTCGCCCAGTAGGCGCTGCTCCATCCGCACGATGTTGCGCAGCCGCAGCAGGAACCACGGGTCGATCGAGGTCTTCTCCACCAGGCTCTCGATGGGTGTATCGCGCCTCAACTCAGCCATAAGCCACCAGAGTCGCTGGTCG
Organism: Dehalococcoidia bacterium; assembly: GCA_035711945.1. Lineage (GTDB taxonomy): Bacteria > Chloroflexota > Dehalococcoidia > WHTO01 > WHTO01 > DASTBR01. The sequence goes on along the minus strand of DASTBR010000219.1, from coordinate 6,621 downwards.
GTCGCGCCAACCCCATTAGGCCGTTCCCCCTGCGGCAGATCAAACATTCGATCGGGCGGCGAGGTTTCCCACAGTAGTGACTTCCCACCCAACTCCAACGAGCGCACTGCCTTCTGAAGCGCCGCCTCGAATGTCCGGTCGATGGCCATTACCTCGCCGGTGGCCTTCATCTGGGTCCCCAGCGTGCGCTCGCCGAAAGCGAACTTGTCGAACGGCCAGCGGGGAATCTTGACCACGACGTAGTCGAGCGCCGGCTCGAACGCCGCCGTCGTCTGGCCCGTCACGCTATTCGGGATCTCATCCAGCCGCTTGCCGGCCGCGATCTTCGCCGCAACCCGCGCGATCGGATAACCGGTTGCCTTGGAAGCCAGCGCAGAGCTGCGTGACACGCGCGGGTTAACCTCGATCACCGAATACGGCGGCGACTCGGTGCCGTTACGCCGCCAGTCGATCACCGCCGTGTGCGGTGCCAGCGCGAACTGGATGTTGCAGCCACCCTCTATACCAAGCTCGCGGATGATCTTTAGCGCCGAGCTGCGCAGCATCTGGTAGTCCTTGTCCGAAAGCGTTTGGCTCGGCGCGACAACGATACTGTCGCCCGTGTGTACGCCCATCGGGTCAAGGTTCTCCATGTTGCAGACCGTGATGCAGTTGTCCGCGCCGTCCCGCATCACCTCGTATTCGACTTCCTTCCAACCCAGCAGGCTGCGCTCGACGAGGACCTGTGTGATCGGTGAAGCCGCCAGGCCCGCCCGAACGATCGACTCCAGCTGCTCGCGCGTGTGAGCAATACCTCCGCCAGTGCCCCCCAACGTGTAAGCGGGGCGGATCACCACGGGCAGTCCGATAGCCTGCGCCGCCGCGAGCGCATCTTCGAGGGTGTTGACCGCCTTGCTCTCCGTCTCCGGCTCGCCGATCGTCCGCAGCATGTCGCTGAACAACTGCCTGTCCTCGGCACGGCGGATGGCCTCAAGCGGCGTGCCCAATAGCTTCACCCCGTAGTGGTCGAGGACACCCTCCTCGGCCAGCGCGACCGCAAGGTTGAGGCCTGTCTGTCCGCCCAGCGTCGGCAGTAGCCCCTCCGGCCGCTCGCGCTCGATGATCCGCGCCACCACCTCTACCGTCAGCGGCTCGATGTACACGACGTCGGCGACGTCCTCGTCGGTCATGATCGTCGCCGGGTTGGAATTGACCAGGATCGAGCGAATTTCCTCTTCGCGCATCGCCTTGCACGCCTGCGTGCCCGCGTAGTCGAATTCGGCTGCCTGCCCAATCACGATCGGTCCCGAGCCGAGGATCAGGACGCTCTCTGGTTTAGAGCTCAAAGTGGAACTGTCCGCCCTGCAACTGCACCAGCGGAGCCACGGCGCTGAAGAAGGAAAGTGCCTCTTCGTTCTCTTCCGGCACAAATCCGCGCACCGAGGAGTAACCCGCCTCGCGCGCGAAGTCCACGGATATCTGCGCGAGTTCGCGGCCGATGCCGCGCTGCCGGAACTCCCGCAGCACATAGACTCGCAAGACCGCCACGCCAGTTCGCTGCGCGTCCGGCTCGATCACCGAGAACCCTGCGGACAAGTCCTCGATCTCGGCCAGGAAAATCGCGCCGCCATCATCCAGTCGATCGAACCAGTCCAGCACATGGTCTCGCGTCATCGGCTCCAGGCCGCTGGGTGGCCCGCCTTCGCAGATGATGCCGAAGACAATCGCAGCCACCTCGCGCGCGTCGCTGCGCGAAGCCTCGCGGAAGGTCGTCTCAACAACCGGGCGGTTCACGCGCTCTTCCTCGCCATCTCGGCTCGCTGCTCGTCGCCGGCGGTCACCATCTTCATGAACTCGTCGAATATGTACTCGTTGTCCCGCGGACCCGGTGACGCCTCCGAGTGGTACTGGATCGTCAGGATATCCATCTCCGGATGGGCGAGCCCCTCGATCGTCCCGTCATTCAGGTGAACCTGCCGCACTTCGATCCCGCCGTTGAGCTTGTCACCATCAAGAGCGTAACCGTGGTTCTGTGCCGTGATGTAGATACGGCCTGTCGCCAGGTCCCGGACGGGGTGATTGGCCCCACGATGCCCGAACTTCAGCTTGTAGTTCGAGCCCCCAAAGATCCGCCCGATGATCTGGTGCCCCAGGCAGATTCCGAGTATTGGCACTCGCCCGACAAGCCCGCGCAGCGCCTCGCACTGCTCGTCCAGCAGAGCGGGATCCCCCGGCCCTGGCGAAACGACCAGCCCAGCCGGGTGACGCTGCAGTATTTCCTCGGCCGCGGTGTCGTACGGCACGACTTCCACTCGAGCGCCCCGCTGCTTCAGCAGCCGAACGATGTTGTACTTTACGCCGAGGTCGAGCAGCACGATCGGTGTAGTAGACGTTCCTGCGCCAGTGGTCTCCGGTTCGTCTATTGACACTCGGGCGACGTGGTTCTGCGTCTCATAGGGAGGCGCAGCGGTCAGCAGATCGAGCGCCTCCTCTGGCGAGTCGACCGAAGTCACCATGCCCATCATCACACCGGCCGATCGCAGCTTGCGCGTCAGTGCGCGCGTGTCGATCTCGCTGAGTCCTACGATTTCGTTGGCGGCCAGGTACTCGCCCACCGTCCCCTCGGCCAGCCAGTGGCTCGGCTCCTCGCAGTCCTCGCGCACTACAAAGGCACGCACCTGTACCTGCCTCGATTCGCAATCCACGTCGTTGACCCCGTAGTTACCGATCAATGGGTAGGTCATCACGAGGATCTGCCCGGCGAAGGAAGGATCCGTCAGAGCCTCCTGGTAGCCCGTCATCGATGTTGTAAAGACGACCTCGCCATGAGCACGTCCGCGCGCGCCAAAGGCCCTGCCCGAAAACACGCTGCCGTCCGCGAGGACCAGGTGGGCGACATCAGCCAACGGCCGCAACCTCCCTGAGCTCGCTCCAGGCTATACTCCCGCCTGCGATGGTCGCCTTGATCCTCCCCTTCAACGTCCATCCGCCTAGTGGAGTGTTCTTCCCCTTGCTGGCGAAAGTCTCGGGCTCGACCAACCAGCTTTCGTTTAAATCGAAGATTGCGATGTCCGCCGGGCTGCCCTCGGTCAAAGAACCGATGCCCGGCACAACTCTCTCCAGGCCCAGCGCCCGAGCTGGGCCTGTCGTCAGCCGCTCGATTAGCTGTGGCAGCGCCAGCCTGCCATCCTCGACCAGCGAGTAGACCAGCCCAAAGGCCGTCTCCAGCCCGCTTATCCCGAAGGCTGCCGTATCGAACTCGCAGAGCTTGTCCTCTCGGGCGTGCGGCGCATGGTCAGTAGCGATGCAATCAATGGTTCCGTCAGCTAGCGCCTCCACACAGGCGTCAACGTCCGCCTGCGTCCTCAAAGGCGGATTGACCTTCGCAAACGTGTCGTATGCCCTCGATCCCCCCTCTCCATGGCTTGGAGAGGGGGCCAGGGGGAGAGGTTGTCCCGGCGAGGGAGACGCATCCCCCAGCACCAGCTCCTCCGTCAGCGTCAGGTGGTGGGGTGTAACCTCAGCCGTCACCGGCAGTCCCTTCTCCTTTGCCCGCCGCATAAGCTCGACCGACCCTCGCGTGCTGACGTGCGCAAGGTGCAGCCGCGCCCCAGTCAGCTCGACGAGCTGGATGTTTCGCGCCACAGCCGCCTCTTCAGCCTGCGCTGGAATTCCGGCGAGCCCGAGGCGCGTTGAAACCCAGCCCTCGTTCATCACACCGCCCCGGCTCAACTGCTGGTCTTCGCAGTGGTCGATGATTGGCCGGGCCAGCCCGAGGCTGTACTCCAGCGCCCGTCGCATCAGCGCCGCGTCCGCCACAGGCCTGCCGTCGTCGCTGAAGGCGACCGCCCCGGCGCCCGCCATCTCGGCCAGGTCGGCCAGTTCGCTGCCTGCGCTTCCCCTCGTTATGGCCCCGATGGGTAGCACTCGAACCGCCGTCCCCCGTGCCCTATCCAGCACTGACTCGATTTGTCCTCTGTTGTCGATTACAGGCGCTGTATTCGGCATTGCGCACACAGTGGTGAATCCACCCCGCGCTGCAGCTTCACAGCCGCTCTCGATCGTCTCCTTGTGCTCCTGCCCTGGCTCTCGCAGATGCGTGTGCAGGTCAACGAACCCGGGCCCCACCACCATGCCGCCCGCGTCAACTACCTCAGCGCCGTCCTCCCCCAGGTCGCGTCCGACCTGCGCTACCCGATCGCCCTCGACAACAACATCGAGGACGTCGTCGACGTCGTTGGTCGGGTCAATCACACGGCCGTTCTTGACCAGGATCGTCATGCCTCGCTCCGCTGACGGCCGGCCAGCAGGTAAAGCAGGGCCATCCTCACCGCCACACCGTTTTGCACCTGCGGCTCAATCAAGGAGCGCGCGCCGTGCGCCACCGACGCTGCTATCTCGACTCCCTCGTTCATAGGCCCCGGGTGCATCACGACCGCTCCTGGCGCTGCCATCGCCAGTCGCTCGTCGGTCAGCTGATAAAGCTGCGCGTATTCGCGGAGGCTTGGCAGCAGGCCTGCCTGCTGCCGCTCGGCCTGCAGGCGCAGCATCATCACGATCTCGGCCTTCTCGAGGGCCCGCTCAAAGTCGTAATCGACGCCGACCGGCGGCAGTAGCCCTTCGCTCGCGCAAGTGAGCTCGCGCGGAATAAGAGTCGGCGGGCCGCTGACGGTAACCTCCGCACCCATGGCCGTCAGTGTCCACATATTTGAGCGCGCCACACGGCTGTGCGTAATGTCCCCGCAGATCACTACCTTGCGCCCGCGCACCGAACCGACCGTCTGGCGCAGCGTGTAGAGGTCGAGCAGCGCCTGGGTCGGATGAGCGTGCCAGCCGTCGCCGGCGTTGATGAAGCTCAGCTCGCTATTGCGTGCTGCCACGTAAGGAGCCCCGGACGACGGGTGTCTCATCACCACGACCTGCGCGCCGAGCGCCTGAACGGTTCGCACGGTATCGATCAGACTTTCGCCCTTGGTCACCGAGCTCGCCGAAGCCGCGATGTTGACCACGTCCGCGCCCAGGGCCTTCCCGGCCAGCTCGAACGACGTGCGCGTTCGCGTGCTGTTTTCATAGAAGAGGTTGACTACCGTCGTTCCTCGCAACGCAGGTACTCGCGGGACGTCCCGGCCGAGCACCTCCCGCATCGCGTCCGTTGTCGTCATTACCAGCTCGATTTCCTCGACCGAGAAGTCGTCAACGTCGAGGACGTGCTTCCGCTGCCAGCTGGCCGGAGCCGTCGCTGGCGTCTGGTCGTCGAGGGTGCGTGGGACTTCCTGCTGCTTAACCATGCTCACTCTCCCTGCACCAGGGTGACTTCGTCGCGGCCGTCGACCTCGTCGAGGCACACTTGGACGTCCTCGGACAACGACGTTGGAACGTTCTTGCCCACGAAGTCGGCGCGGATCGGCAATTCGCGGTGCCCCCGGTCCACCAGGACAGCCAGCTGCACGCGGCGCGGCCGGCCGTAGTCGACCAGCGCATCGAGGGCCGCGCGAATGCTGCGCCCTGTGTACAGAACGTCATCGACAAGCACCACAGAGCGGCCCTCGATGTCCGTTGGTATCTCGCTGGGTTGAAGCGCCGTCCGCGTGCCCATCTGCGTCAGGTCGTCGCGATAAAGCTGGATATCAAGCGACCCCACCGGCACGCTGCTCCCTTCGAAACCGGCGATGGCGGTGGCCAGCCGCTCGGCGAGCGGATAGCCGCGCGTGCGCATCCCGACCAGGACGAGGCTCTCGGTACCGTGGTTCGCCTCGACGATCTCATGGGCGATGCGCGTGACCGCACGCCGGATCTCGTCCTGGTCGAGCAGCAACCGGCTGCGCGCCTGGGCGCCGTTCTGCCCGCTCATCTCCGCCGCGGGGCGGAGAGTAAAAAGAAACCCGCTACCCCTTCGTCGGGTATGCGGGCATACGTTACCTGGGTCATTTCCTCTCCTTTTCGCCCTCTCGGGAGCGACTTAAAGGATTCCTCATCCAGATTAGCAGGCCATGTCCTGCCACGCACTGCGACGGCATGTCACAGCGCTTGTGTACGATTCTGTCGCGTCTAGCGCCGATCAGAGCTTACGCGCGACGATTAGGTCGCGGGACTCGGTGACGACAAGACCGTCTGGCGTGGTCAGTTCCGTCTCCATGCGGAGCAGCGCATCGAGGTCGCTTTCCAAGTCCAGATCGGGCAGTTGCCAGGGCGTCAGGGCTAGGAGATAGAGGAACTCCCCGAGGCCCTTATAAGCGACCTTGTAGCGGTGCTGGCGGGCGTCGACTTCGAGCCCTGCGGTTCTGAACGCCTCTACATAACTCTCGAAGATGCCCTCAACGACGACCCAGCGCGGAAAGTAGTCCCCAACCTCGATCCAGTCGTCGCTGCCGACCTGCTGGGTCAGCACGGTCCCTCCCGGTTTCAGCATCGCCGCCACCTGTGCACAATCCATCTCTTCGTGGCGGCTGAGGATGATGTCGAACGACTCCTCATCAAACGGCAGCCGCAGACTCCGAGCGTGGACGACTTCGACTCCGAGCGGACATAGTCTGCGGGCAGCCACCGGGGCGTTGACATCCCATTGCTCCGTGGCGACGAAACGAGCTCGCGCCGTCACCAGGCCCGAAAGGACCTCGCCGCCGCCCGTACCGATGTCGAGCA
>DASTBR010000218.1:0-12234 GCA_035711945.1 Dehalococcoidia bacterium | reverse complement strand
CGCCCATGATCGCGAAGGCGGCGAACATGCCCGCGGTTAGATCGGCGATTGGCACACCCGCTCGAAAGGGCGACCCGTCGGGAGGGCCCGTAATCGACATAACTCCGCTGGCAGCCTGAGCGATCATGTCCAGCGCCGGCGTGTCTTTGTCCGGCCCCTTCGCCCCATAGCCCGAGATCGAGCAATAGATCAGCCGCTCGTTCAGGTCTTTGACCTGCTCATACGCGAAGCCCAGGCCGCTGATCGCCCGTGGAAGGGAGTTATGGATGAAGACGTCCGAGTGCGCGAGGAGCTTCCGTAGCACCTCCTTGTCGCCGTCATCCTTCAGATTGAGCGTCAGACTGCGCTTGTTGCGATTGAGCGAGACGAAGTAGTAGCTCAGCCCGCCGAAGTTGTGCGGACCGTAGGAGCGTGATTCGTCGCCGCCCGGCGGCATCTCGACCTTGATCACGTCCGCGCCCATGTCACCGAGCATCTGGGCGCAGAAAGGGGCCGCCATTACGCGCCCCATCTCGACAACCTTGATTCCTTCGAGTGGCGCCTGCGTCATCGCTTTGCCTGGATCTCGATCAGCCTTGCGATGTCCGGCGGTTGCCAGCCCGCTGGCTTCAACACCTTACCGTCGGCTCGTCGAGTGACCACGCCGCCCGGCGCCTTCTCCATGTTCGATCGATGCACCTCAGCGAAAACCGGTAGCGTCTCGATCCCGTAGCTCACCGCTGTCCCGTAGACGACGTAGAGCAGATCAGCCAGCTCCTTGGCGACCTGCGCCAGGTCAGTCCCTGCCATCGCCTCGAACAGCTCGCGCTTCTCTTCCTCAATCAGGCTGCGCCGCAACTCAACGGTTTCCGGCGCCGGCTGAAGGGGCCGGTCGGCGACGGCCACGCCGAAGACCTCGTGGAACTCACGCACCATCGCCTGCGGGTCGCTCATAGCCCTTGGGTCAGAGAAAGGGTGTTGCCGTCCGGATCCTTGAACCAGGCAATCATGGCGCCGCCAGGGACCGTCCAGACTCCGTTTTCGTCCTGTTCCATGCCCTCGTAACGCTCGAATGTAACGCCCTTGCTGGCGAGTGCGGCCATGCCTGCGACTATGTCGTCTACCCTCCAGCCGAGGACCGTATACGGCGCGGCGTGGACCTCCTGTACCTTGCTGATCCGCAGTTGCGTCCCGGCGCAATCAAATACCAGCGCGTAAGGCTCGTCGGCTTCCAGCGGCAGACCCAGAACGTCGCGGTAGAAACGCAGCGCTTCCTCGGGACGGGCTGTTGCGGCGAAGGCATTAACCTCCATATCCGCCAGGGTCACCTGGGCGCCTCGTCCAGCATCACCACGGCCTCACCCGAGATCACTGGCTTGCCTTCCTGGTTGAAGCAATCTGTCTGCACAGTCACGAAGCGCTTCTCAGCGTCGACCTCCTTGACCTCGCCACGCACCGTAATCGTGTCACCGATCTTCACCGGCCGCAGGAAGCGCAACGATTGGCTCAGGTAGATGGCGATGGCCTCTGGCGCCAGCCGCGTGCCCAGCAGCGCCGAGATGTAGCCCGCGCTGAGCATTCCGTGGGCTATTCGTCCACCGAAACGCGTCTTCGCGGCGAAGTCCTCGTCGAGATGCAGCGGCTGGCTGTCGCCGCTGACTCGGGAAAAGTCGATGATGTCCTGCTCGACGACCTCTTTGGAGAACTCGCAGGTGTCGCCGACTTTGACGCCCAGGACATCGCTCAAGGCAGATCCTTGAGCCCGCGTTCGGGCGCGCCGACGAGGACCACCATGTTTCCCTCGTTGTGCTTGTTCTCGTACATCAGCTGGTGCGCCTTGCCAACATCCTCGAAAGCGAAGACATCGCCCATACACGGGTCGATCTTCTTGGCGATGACCTTGTCGTTGAACGAGCGCGCCTGGTCGTCGTTGGCGAAGTGTGAGCCCTGGAAGCGTTTCTGGCGCATCCACAGGTACCGCAGGTCGACGACTGCGTTATAGCCAGTCGTACCCGCGCAAATAACCACCATGCCTCCGTTGTCGACCACGAAGATCGAGGTCGGCACAGTGTCCTCACCCGGGTGTTCGAACACGATCCGCGGGTTGCGACGCTCGCCGATCACATCCCACAGCGCCTTGCCGAAAGCCCGGGCTCCGGCCGCCCACTTGCCGTAGGCCTCGTTGTCCGTCCAGTGCGGCATCTGCCCCCAGTGGTCGAAGTCCTTGCGGTTGATGCAGCCCTTCGCACCGAGCCCGACGCAGTATTCAAACTTCTGCTCGCTGCTGACGACAGCAACGGGGATCCCACCGGCGTCCTTGACAAGCTGGATCGCCATCGAGCCCAGGCCGCCCGAGCCACCCCAGATCAACACGACGTCATCCTTTTGGACCGTGTGCGGGCTCCAGCCGAAGAGCATGCGCTCGGCCGTGGCGCCGACGAGCATGTACGCGGCGGCCTCTTCCCAGGCCAGGTGCTTGGGCTTTGGCAGTACGGCGTGTCCCTGTACCTTCGCGAACTGGGCGAAGCTGCCCCAGTTCGTCTCGTAACCCCAGATCCGCGCGCTCGGTGCGACGATGGGGTCTCCGCCGGCCTTGATGAAGGGGTCGTCCTGGTCCCAGAAGCCACAGTGCGCGACAACGTGGTCGCCGACCTTGACGTTCGAGACGTCCGAGCCAACGGCAAATACGACGCCGGACAGATCGCTGCCACCAATGTGAAAGCCAGAGGGGTCACCGTCGCGCTCATGCACCTTCACAACGTCAACAGGTGAGCCCAGCGCAGCCCAGACGTTGTTGTAGTTGACCCCTGCGGCCATCACATAAACAAGCGCCTCGTCCGGCTTCAGCTCTGGGACGTCGATAGTCTCGACCTGGAACGCTTGCTGGGGCTCACCAAAGCGGTCAGGCCTGATCAGGCTGGCGTGCATCTGCTTCGGCACTTCGCCAATCGGCGGCATCTGACCAACTTTGTACAGGTCCTGGCTGGCTACCACGGCTCCTCCTGTTCCGGGGATACGAACGTGATCTTATAGGGAGGAGACGCTACGGCGGCGCCTAGTCTTCGTCCGGCAGGACGAGGCGAGAGACGACGGCAAGAACACAGAAAACCATGAACCCGAACATGACGGCCCAGGCGATCGTGAGGAAGGTCTCCTCGGTATAGCGGCCCTCCAGCTGGTCACCCGACAGCTGGTAGTAGAGGTAGCCTACCGCCGCGGCGACCAGTGCCGACACCAGCAAGCCGATCTGCCTGGGTTTCATCGTGAGCCACGCAACCGCGGGTCGAAGATGTCCCGCAGGGCATCACCGAGGAGGTTAAAAGCCAGCACCGTCAGGCTGATCGCCACGCCGGGGAAGAACGCCCACCACAGATGAATTGGGAAGTTGTTGCGGGCGGCGTTAATGTCGGCGCCCCACGAGGGGTTGGTCGCAGCTGGTACACCGAGCCCGAGGAAAGCAAGCGACGCCTCAGCGAGGATTGCAGCCGCCAGCAGGCTCGTCATTATCACAATCGATAGCGCCAGGATGTTGGGCAGCAGATGCACGAAAACGATTCGCCAGCCACTTGCCCCGACCGTGTGCGCCGCCTCGATGTACTGATTCTGCTTCTCCGACAGACAGGCGCCCCGCACGACGCGAGCGATCCCCGGAATGATGCCTATCGCGATGACGATCACGACATTGCGAATCGACGGCCCCAGCACCCCGATGATGATGATCAGCAGGATCAGCCCCGGGAACGCGATCACCGTGTCGACGGTGCGCTGAATGGCGTTATCCACCCAGCCGCCCATGTGGGCTGAAAACATTCCGATCAGGGTTCCTGTTACGGTCCCGCTGACCACCGCCAGAACGCCGATGGCCAGGGAGATCCGTGCGCCGTAGATTATCCGGCTCAGCATGTCCCTGCCGAACGTGTCGGTGCCGAACGGGTGATCCCACGAAGGGTTCTCAGTAGCCTCGCCCGCAAACTCGTTTGCACCATAAGGCGCCAGCCAGGGTGCGCTGAAGCCCACGAACATGAAGAGGATGATCACGCCCAGCCCCAGCACGCCCAGCGGGTTCTGCGCTGCTATCGTCCCAGCACGGCGTATGGCGCTGCGTCCGGTCCGCGCCGGTTCCAGGACCGCGTCGAGCCGTTGGGATTCGACGGCCATCAGGAGTACCGAATCCGCGGGTCGAGCCATGCATAAAGCAGGTCGACGATCAGATTAAGTATCACAACCGTCGCCGCCAGGTAGAGGGCGACGGATTGAACGACAAGGAAGTCGTTGCGGACGATCGCGGTCAGGATGTATGAGCCCACTCCGCGAATCGTGAAGACGGTTTCCACGATCACAGTGCCGCCCAGCAGGCCCGCCAGCTGCAGGCCCAGCACGGTGACTACCGGGATCAGCGAGTTGCGCACCGCGTGTCCAAAGACCACGACACGCTCCCGCAAACCCTTCGCCCGCGCCGTGCGGATGTAGTCCTGCTGCAGCACTTCCAAAAGCGATGATCTGACCAGCCGCATGAGCGCCGCGGCCGCCGCGAAGCCAAGGATCAGCGCCGGCGGCCCGAACTGCCTCAGGTTGTCCCACGGATCGTCAAAGAAACTGACCGTCTCGCCTATCGGAGGCGCATAGCCCCATTGCTCACTTGGCACAAGGAGGACAAGCGTTGCGATCCAGAACGTCGGTATCGAAAGACCGAGGATCGCTATAAAGCGGACGCCCAGGTCCAGCGGTGTATTTCGATAGACGGCGGAGACTACGCCCAGCGGTATTCCGATGATGATGGTCGTGGCAAACGTCAGGATCACAAGCTCCAGCGTTGCCGGCAGCCGTTCCTTCAGCTCGGTTGCCACGTCCTCGCCGGTGAAGATCGAGTGACCAAGGTCGCCCGTTAGGACGTCACCCAGCCAGTCGAAGTACTGCTCGTGCCATGGATCGTTCAGCCCGGTCTGCTCGTGTACGGCCTCGATGCTTTCAGGAGTAGCCGAGAAGCCCAGCAGCAGGATTGCCGGGTCCGTGGGCGCTATTCGCAGCATGACGAACACTGCCACCGAGATGATCCAGAGGATCAACACGGATGCCAGAAGCCGCCGGATGATGTAGTTCCGCACTAGCCCTGACCTAACGGTCGATATAGAACTCGAATTCGGTGAGCCAGATCACTGCGGGCGCCTCACCCTGCCTGTAGCCCTTGATGTAGTCGTAAATCAGGGTGTTGGTGTAGGCGCTGAACAGTGGAATATATGCCGGTGCGGCCTCGAGGATTGTCCTCTGTGCCTCGAAGAACAGCTCCTGCTGCGCCTCGATGTTCAGCTCAGCCTCGATCGCATCGATGGCGGCGTCGACGTCGGGGTTACTGAACCCTGACCAGAAATTGCCGTTCTCCGATGGTCCATCCGTTTGATGGAATGCCAGGTGTGAGATCGGGTTGGCGTAGGAGAGGTTCGGCGAGAGCAGGAACTCAAACTCGCCGTTCTGGTAGCGCGAAAGCCAGGTGGCGAAGTCCAGCGGCGTCTCGCGCAGCTCAACGCCGATATCGGCCATTTGCTGCAGCAAGACCGGCACAAACTCATCGGAGACGGGCGTCGGATAAATAAACTCGACGCTCAGACCGTCGCCGTGCCCGGCCGCCTCGAGCAGCGATCGCGCCTCGTCAGGGTTGTAGCCCTGGAGCTCTTCAATCTCGTCGTCCGGCAAGCGGTAGTTTGCGAAGTAGGACCAGACAATGGTGTCCAACTCGCCATTGCCTTCGCCCTCGAGACGGTTGATGAAGTCCTGGCGATTGAGCCCGATGAGGATTGCGCGTCTGACACGCTCGTCGGTGAACGGACCTTCCCTCACCTGAAGAGTGACGTTCGTCGTTGCCTGGCTCACTTCTCGCCGCCGGTTTATGCCCTGGACCTGGTCCAGCAACTGGTCGGCCTCCTCCGTGTTCTCGGGAGTGTAGAGGTCAACCTGGTTGTCAACGAACGCTGTGCGCCGCGCCGCGCGGTCTGGAATGATCGTGAGCTCGATGGCATCCACATAAGGGAGGGGCTGGACGTAGTAGGTCGGGTTGCGCACGATCCGAACGTTTTGGCCTTCCTGGAAGTCTTCGACAACGAAGGGTCCGCCACCGACAGCCTCCTGCTGCAGCGTCCCCGCCTCGATCAGTTCGATCGGCGGGAAGTGGAAGAACTGATAGCCGTCGACGAAAAATGCATTCACTTTGCTCGAAACGGCCTGGTATTCGTTCGGTCCCGCCGGCCCAAAGGACGCATGATCGACATTGGCGAAGTTGTGACCGTTGAGCACAGCGTCCGCCTTGTTTCGGTCGAGGCTGGCCACGATGTCATCCACGTTCATCGGGCGCTCGGGAACCCCGAAGGAATTTGCTGCGATGACCACGTCGTCCCGGAGTGAGAAGACATAAGTGACGTCGTCCGGCTGCTCGAACGCGGTGGCCAGGTCGTAGTTGATCTCGTCGGTCGTGGCGGGTGCGCGTGTGAGGAGCCTGTTGTAGACGCGCGGCAGGACTACCAGTCCGCCAGCCACGGTGGCATGGGGGTCCAGGCTGTCAAAACCGACATCCGTCGAGGCTCGGATTGTGCCACCGGTGGGTACGTCGTCTGGAGTCTCAGTAGCCTCCGCCTCTTCATCGTCGTCCTCGGTGTCGTCGCCGGTTTCCTCGGCCGTTTCTTCTGGAGCAGCCTCGTCGTCATCATCGTCGTCGCCGCACCCTACGAGCGTCAGCCCTGCCAGGCCGACGCCCGCTCCTCCAGTGGCTGCCAGCATTCGTCTCCTGCTCATCTGCCTGCGCTGGAATCTGTTCCAGTAGCTGTCAGCCATTTGCGGCGCTCCTTTCAACCTGCTCGGCGGGGGCCGTTCAAGCCGGGCCTGACCGATCTACGGCATAGCCCCTCGGTTGTATTCGCTTGATGGGGCAAATTAAGCACCCGCAGCGTGATAGGGTCAAATTTACTATCCGGCGAGACAACTTTCTGCACGCACACATCCGGCTAGAATTCGACCCCTTCTCGCGCTCAGAATGCCTTGGTGACGTCTTCCAACCTGGCGCCTTACAAGTTCGTAGTTGTCTCCCACAGTCACTGGGACCGCGAGTGGTACCAGACCTACGAGTCGTTCCGCGTACGCCTTGTCGGTATGGTCGACCGCCTGATCGACCTCCTCAATAGCGATCCCGACTACCGCTGCTTCACGCTCGACGGCCAGGCAGTCACGCTGGAGGACTACCTCGAGATCCGGCCGGAGCGGCGTGACGACCTTGAGCGCCTCGTCCGCGAGGGCCGCTTGCTGATTGGCCCCTGGTACATCCTCGCCGACGAGCTGCTGGCCGGCGGCGAGTCGCTCGTCCGCAACATGTTCATCGGCTCGCGCATCGCCGGCCAGTTCGGTCCGGTAATGCCCATCGGCTATGCACCCGACGCGTTCGGACATCCGGCGCACATGCCTGCGATTCTCAACGGCTTCGGCATCAAGCTGGCTGCCTTCTGGCGGGGCGCCGCCGATCGAGCGTCGCAGAGTGAGTTTCGCTGGCGATCTCCCGACGGCAGTGAAGTCGTCGTTCTCCACTTTCCCCACGGCTATTCAGGGCTGCTTGGTCTGAGCGAAGAGCCGGCTGAGTCCGCGGCCCAGCTGCAGGCGGCGGCAGAGCGCCTGGCGCCACTGGCCAGCGGCGACACGGTGCTCCTGATGAACGGCGGCGATCACGTAGAGCCGCAGGCTAACCTCGGCCAAGCCATACGCCTGGCCAACGAGGCAAGCGGGCGCGATGACACGATCCGGCATGGCAGCCTGCTCGATGTCGCGACGGCGATTGATCACTACCGCGACTCTCTGTCCACGGTCGCGGGCGAGCTCAGAGCCGGCAAGATGTCGCCGGTCCTGCACGGCGTGACCTCCACGCGGATGTGGATCAAGCAAAGCGACTTCGCCACGGAGAACCTTCTTTTGCGCTGGGCTGAGCCATTCGCCGCCTGGGGTGAGAGCCTGCGGGCCGAGCTTGGCCCTGCGTGGGTGGAACCGTGGGTCCGTCGCGGCCCGCTGGCTCGTTATCCGACCGACCCCGGCTCGATCCGCGGACTTCTCAAGCAGGCATGGAAGCTCCTCCTTAAGAACCAACCGCACGACTCGATCTGCGGCTGCAGCATCGACGAGACCCACGAGGAGATGAAGGCTCGCTACTCACAGTCTCAATGGATCGCCGAGGAGCTGACCCGCCAGCCGATGCGCATGATCTCTCGCCTCGTGCCACCGCTCGAAGGCGGTGGCGCTGTCGTCTTCAACCCCTCGGTGAGTACACGCAGCGACTTCGTCACAGTCGTGCTTCGCGAGACCGACGATGGTGTGCCGGTGGCCTTCGTGGGTCCCAATGGCGAGCGGCTGCCCTGCGAGATCACACGCTGGCCCACTGGCGAGAATGTCGAGCGAACAGCTGACTACATACGAGAGGGAGAAGTAGAGGTCGGTTTCGTTCCGCGTGGTCTGCCCTCGCTCGGTTATCAGTTGTACCGCGCGGAATATGGATCAGAAACAGCAGCCCATGAGGAGCGGGCATCACGAATCGCGAACGAATTCTTCGAGGTCGCGATCAAGGACTCCGGCGCCTTAACCATTCGCGATCTGCGAAGCGGCCGCCGTTATAGCGGGGTCAACCGATTCGTAGACTCTGGCGACGCGGGCGACGAATACAACTTCGACCTACCCGTTGAAGACTTTGAGCTCGATGCTCCGTCGTCATGGCGGGCCACCGCCCACGTCGGACCGGCCAGGCAGCGACTCGTCGTCGATGCCACCTACACCCTGCCTGCCGAGCTCGAGGCCGACCGTCGTTCGCGTTCGGCGCATCGCATTCCCACGCGTATCGTTACCGCCGCCGTTCTCTACAGCGGCGTCCCCCGCGTGGACTTCGAGACCACAGTCGAGAATGCTTCCCGTGACCACCGCCTGCGCGTCCTTTTTCCCGCAGGGTTCTCAACCGAGGAGTCCCTGG
Source organism: Dehalococcoidia bacterium (assembly GCA_035711945.1). Lineage (GTDB taxonomy): Bacteria > Chloroflexota > Dehalococcoidia > WHTO01 > WHTO01 > DASTBR01. The sequence goes on along the minus strand of DASTBR010000218.1, from coordinate 3,269 downwards.
CCGAGCAGCACTTCGGTGTGATCGAGCGCTCTAACGCAGTGGCTGATGTCGATCCCGACGACTGGATCGAAGACCCGCCGCGCCAGCACCCGCATAAGACGTTCGTCGCTCTGCAGACAGACGGTCACGGCATCCTCGTGGCCAATCGCGGTCTACCCGAGTACGAGATCGTCGAACGCGATGGTCAGAGCGCCGTGGCAATCACACTGCTGCGTTGCGTTGGCTGGCTCTCACGCGACGACCTGCGCAGCAGACGCGTCGGCGCAGGTCCTCCACTGCCCACGCCAGGAGCCCAAATGTTGGGGCGGCATGCCTTTGCCTACTCGTTCATTCCTTATAGCGGCACCTGGCAGGACCACTTCCCGCTGGCCCATCAATTCGCGACGCCGCTGCAGGCGCGCGCCGCCTTCCCCGCGAGCTCAGGGTTACTCCCCGCTTCTGCCTCGCTGATCGAGATCGACAACCCGCGCGTGGTGGTTACGGCGGTCAAGCCGGTTGAGGATGGCCCCGGCTTCGTCGTGCGGCTGGTCAACTACAGCGATCTGAGCGAAAGCGTGACCCTTACTCTTCGTCGACCGTGGTTCAAAGTCGTTCGAGCCGACTTGAACGAGCAGCCGATCGAGGAACTGTCGAAGCTCAATGAAGCCGTGCGCCTGCACCTCACGCCGCACGAGCTGACGACCCTGCTCTTCAAGGCGCCGCTGGACTGAAAGCGTAACCCAGCCCTCCGCCGACCGTTTGACAGCATGAGGCGCAGCGCGCCATCCTCACAGCGTTGGAGATAGAAATGTATAGGCTGGTGATCCTTATAGCCATGATCGCGATATTCGTGATCGCGGCAGCAACCATCCCAGCCTGAGTGCTTGAATGAAGTTCTTGAGCGCCGCGCCTCCGCGGCCGTAGCAGCGTCTCCAGCTCTAGGCGACTACCGGCAGCAGACGGGTAGCGATGATCAATACAAGCAGCACGGCGCTGCCCGCCAGGAACCCGGCGTTCAGCGGTTCATCTGAAGGAATGGTGGTGCGTGCTCGCGGGCGTGCAGACTTAATCATGCGTCGGGCGGAGTTCCGTTAGCCTACCTGCGTCCGGCATCTCAAATCTCTACGACTGGCCCTTCCCCCGCTTTCAAACTCATAACAGAACCTGTCGCCCGGTTGCTGTTGCTTGCGCAAGCTCTCCAGTAGACTGACCGGCGATTCAGATCGTCTGGAGTTCCCTTGACTAGCGAATATCGTAAGCCGGTCCCGTCGCCCAGCCCTGAGACGCAGCCCTACTGGGAGGCTGCACACAGCCACGAGCTCAAGCTTCCCTACTGTCCAACCTGCTCCGCGTTCTTCTGGTTTCCACGACCGTTCTGCCCAACGTGCTTCTCATGGCAGGTCGAGTGGCGCGCGGTCAGTGGCCACGGCCGGCTCTACAGTTACGCCATCCAGTACCGTCCCCAAATGCCGGGCTTTGAGACCGAGTTGCCCTACGTGACCGCGATTGTCGAGCTCGACGAAGGCCCGCGACTGATGACCAACCTGGTCGACGTCGAGCCTGATCCGGCCGTGGTCAAGTGCGACATGCCTGTGGAAGTGGTGTTCACTGACGTCAACGACGAGATTTCCTTGCCGAAGTTCCGGCCGGCCGGTGCTCGATGACCTTTAAGGACAAGGTCGCGCTGGTGGGTGCCGACGAATGTGACCAGATCGGGATTGTCCCCAACAAAGCACCGATCCAGCTCCACGCCGAGGCCGCGCGCAACGCGCTGGCCGACGCGGGAATCGATAAATCGGAAGTCGACGGTGTTCTCACCTGCGGCCTGGGCGGCATGCCGTCCGTCCAGGTCGCGGAGTACCTCGGAATCGTCCCGCGCTATACGGACAGTACGCAGGTTGGCGGCTCCTCGTTCGAGATGCACGTCGAGCACGCAGCGGCGGCGATCAGCGCGGGGCTCTGCTCTGTGGCCCTGATCACGCACGGCGAGACCGGCTTCTCTGGGCGTGGTCGCCGCGGAGGCGGAGGCGCCTTCGACCCCTGGAGTCCCCAGGCACAATTCGAAATGCCTTACGGGGTTGGCGGCCCAGCCAGTCTCTATTCGATGGCCGCGACACGTCACATGCACCAATACGGCACAACCTCCGAGCAGCTCGCCGAGATCGCGGTCGCCACGCGAAAGTGGGCGCAGCTCAACCCGAAGGCGATGATGCAGGACGACCTCTCGATCGACGACGTCCTCAGCGCACGCTGGATTTCGTACCCGTTCCACATTTATGACTGCTGCCTGCAGACCGACGCCGGAGGCGCTGTCGTTCTAACTAACGCCGAGCGCGCGCGTGGCTTGAAGAAAAAGCCCGTCTGGGTCCTCGGCAGCGGCGAGGCGACGACCCACACCGGCCTGACCTCGATGCCGGACCTGACAGAGACTCCTGCCCGCCACTCGGGCAAGCGCGCCTTCGAAATGGCCGGCGTCACGCACGACGAGATCGATGTGACCTTGGTCTATGACTCGTTCACCTACACAGTTCTCGTCACGCTGGAAGAGCTCGGCTTCTGTAAGAAGGGTGAAGGCGGCGACTTCGTCTCCAACCAGCGGACAGCTCCTGGCGGAGACTTTCCGCTAAACACCAACGGCGGCGGCCTCAGTTACACGCACCCCGGCATGTACGGCATGTTCCTGCTCATCGAGGCCGTGCGTCAGCTCAGAAGCGAGTGCGGTCCGCGCCAGGTCAGGGACGCAAAGATTGCCTGCGTCAATGGCACGGGAGGGATCCTCTCCTCGGCGTCCACGCTGATCCTCGCCGTCGACTGACGCACGACACCCACGGCGCGTCCCGGTTATCAAATCGTGGCCGTCCACCGTTAACGTTTCGGCTCCGTCCAGCGTTATCAAATGCAGAGGCACTCCATGCGCGGAAAAGGAGTGGTCCTCGCGGGGGCGGCGCCGATGTTGTGGCCAAGCCGCGTTTCCGCTAGATCCGGGAGCTGATAACGATGGAAAAGGGACTCCTTCGGGAGCCCTTCTTCTTTTTTTCGCAAGCGTCGTTAACGTTTGCGCCTCATCTCGCGTTAACAGATGAGAGAGAGTCTTTGTTTCCGCACAGTCGAAAGGAGAGGGCCTAGAGGCGCGGCATCACCTTCTCACCGAATCCAATCGGTATCACAAGGAGCAACAGACATATGAGCCTATTGAGCAAATGGACCCTGGGAAGCGGCCTCGCCGTCGCGGCGCTGATCGCTGCTTTCTCGGTGTTCGGCGGCTCCGCGCAGGCCGGCCTCGACGATCC
>DASTBR010000217.1:0-4758 GCA_035711945.1 Dehalococcoidia bacterium | reverse complement strand
GGATTCGGGCGTTCCCCAGCGGCCGCGGAGGTTCTGGGCGGCTACCGCGAACTGCTCAGGGAGCTGCGCGGCAGCTTCGATGTCGATATCTTTTCCTGGCCTACGACCCAGCCCACCCCTACTGCGCCGCCGACCTGGCAGGGCACAGCCGAGGCTCTGCGCAGTGCGCTAACTCCGGGCTGTCATGTCGTGGTGGTCAGCGGCAACGTCGCCCTCGCCCTCATGGCCCTCGACGGCGATACAAGCGCCCGGACTCTTGTCTGCGATGGCCTGCAGGCTTCACCGACTACCCTGCGCTCTATCGGCATGGGCAGCCTGGCCGACGCCGCCGAAATCGCCTGGCTGATCGACGTCCGCTCGTTCACCCAAGGCAGCCTCGCCTTCAGCCAGGGCTCCACTGAAGACGAGCTCGAGGCCGATCGCCTCGCGATAGGCGACAACTATGGCTCCCCATACTTGACGGAATTTGTTCGCTCCTTCATGGACCTCGACCTGGGAAAGGAAAAGCCGCGAATCCTCGTCCCAACGCTTTACTTCGAGCCGGATGCCGACATGCCGGGGTTCTCAGGGATGCAAGACTACTTTCTCTCGCTGGTACCGCAGGCCGAGACCGACTACGTCGAAGGCTGGCCGCGCCGCCAGGGCGACGGCGACGTCGGGGCAGAACTGGGCAGGAGGATCGTCGCCTTCCTCAAAAAAGCCCCGCGCGCGACCACCCTGGCTACCGTCCTCCTCACCGACATAGTCGGCTCGACCGCGCGAGCCGTCGAGCTGGGCGACCGCCGCTGGTCCGAGCTGCTCGAGGAGCACCGCGCAGCCATCCGTGAGCAGCTAGGACGCCACTCGGGCCGCGAGGTCGACACTGTGGGCGATGGCTTCCTCGCCGCCTTCGACAGCCCGGCCCGTGGTGTCGCCTGTGGCTTCGCCATCATCGAAGCCGTGAAGAAGGTCGGGCTCGACCTCAGGGCTGGCCTCCACACCGGCGAGTGTGAGACGTCGGAGGGCAAGCTAACCGGCCTTGCCGTGCACATTGCGGCGCGCGTTTCGCAGGAGGCAGGAACGGGCGAGGTCTGGGTGTCCGAGACGGTTCGCCAGCTCCTCGCCGGCAGCGGCATCACGTTCGAGGATCGCGGCGCTCGCGCGCTGAAGGGCGTCGAAGGCGAATGGCGCCTCTATCGCGCCCTCCCGGCCTGATCGCGCGCGCACCATAAGACCAGTCTTGCTAACAGACCCTGCTCGAATAGGGGGTGCTAGGACTCGTCGGCCGTGGCCGCGCCGAGGATGCTCAGGCCGCGGTCGACGTAGATCACCTGGCCGCTGACGCCCTTCGAGAGCGGACTGGCCAGGTAGAGTGCGCTCTCGGCCACGTCGTGGGCGCCGAAGGGCTCCTGGTACTTCAAGGGGAAGCTGGCCTGCGCGGTCTTTTCCATCCTTGTGAAGCCCTTGATGCCTCGCGCGGACAGAGTCCGCACCGGGCCTGCGGAGATCGCGTTGACACGAATCCCATCTGGCCCGCAATCCCAGGCCAGGTAGCGCACAGACGCTTCCAACGCTGCTTTGGCGACACCCATGACGTTGTAGCCAGGGAATACGCGCTCCGAGCCGGCGAAGGTCATGGTCATGACTGAGGCGTCTTTGCCGGCCATCTGCTCGCGGAAGGCGCGTGTCAGGGCAACGAGCGAGTAGGCGCTGATGTCCAGCGCATCCTTGAACTCGTCGCGGCTGGTCGTGATGAAGGCCTCGTCGAGCGCCCGCCGGCTGGCGAAGGCTATGGAGTGTACGAGGATGTCGGTGCCGCCGGCCTTTGCACACTCCGCGGCTGACTTCTCGATGTCTTCGTCGACCATGACGTCGCAGGCGATCGTCAGTGCCCCGTTCAGGTCGGCAGCCAGCTTCTCAGCGCGGTCCATCATCCGTGGCAGCACGAGGAGGATGACCTTCGCTCCGTCTTCGCTGTAGCGCTGGGCGATGTGCCAGGCGATCGAGTGCCGGTCGGCGACGCCGCTGACCACCGCTGTTTTGCCCTCGAGCAGCATGGGTTGAGCCTACTTAACAGCGCATGTTCGACAAACCTCGTCGCCGATTACGCGACGGCTTGGCGATACTCGACCTATGGCCCTTACAGAAGAACGCTCTGACGTAGATCTCGATACCATCGTTTCGCTCTGCAAGCGGCGAGGGTTCGTCTTCCAGAGCAGTGAGATCTACGGCGGCTTCGAGAGCACCTGGGACTATGGGCCCCTCGGCGTCGAGATGAAGAACAACATCAAGCGCGCCTGGTGGCGGGCGATGGTCCAGGAGCGCGACGACATGGTCGGCCTCGACGCCGCCATCCTCATGCACCCGGAAACGTGGGTGGCCAGCGGCCACGTCGAGGAGTTCAACGACCCGATGGTCCAGTGCAAGGAGAACGGGCACCGCTTCCGCGCCGATCACGTCGAGAGCGAGAAGTGCCCGGAGTGCGGCAGCGATTTCCTGCCCGCCCGCCAGTTCAACATGATGTTCAAGACTCACGTCGGCCCGGTCGAGGACGATGCGGCCGTTACCTACCTTCGACCGGAAACCGCCCAGGGCATCTTCGTCAACTTTGAGAACGTCCAGACGACTACGCGCAAGAAGGTGCCATTCGGCATCGCGCAGATCGGCAAGATGTTCCGCAACGAGATCACGACCGGCCACTTCCTCTTTCGCCTGCGTGAGTTCGAGGCAATGGAGATGGAGTACTTTATCCGTCCCGGCACCGAGGACGAGTGGTACGACTACTGGCGCAACGAGCGGCTCAACTGGTACGTCCGCTTCGGCGTTCAGCGCGACAATCTGCGCCTCTACGAGTACCCCGAGGCCGAACGCGCCCACTACTCAAGCGGAACGACCGACATCGAGTACAAGTGGCCGATGGGCTGGGGCGAGCTCGAGGGCATCGCCAGCCGCACCGACTTCGACCTCAAGGCCCACTCGAAGCAGAGCGGCAAGTCGCTAACTTACTTCGACGACGAGCTGAACGAGCACTATGTGCCCTACGTAGTCGAGCCAGCGGCCGGTGTCGACCGCGTGTTCCTTGTGATGCTGATCGACGGCTACCACGAGGAGGAAGTGAAGGGCGAGAAGCGCTCTGTTCTGCGCCTGCACCCCGCGATCGCGCCCTACAAGGTCGCCGTGCTGCCGCTGAGCCGCAACGAGAAGCTGGCGCCGCTCGCCGGCGAGGTCGGCAAACTCGTGCGCGACCAATTCACCTCGACCTTCGACGACGCCCAGTCGATCGGCCGCCGCTACCGTCGTCAGGATGAGATCGGCACGCCGTATTGCGTCACCGTCGACTTCGAGTCGCTCGACGACAACGCAGTTACCATCCGCGAGCGGGACTCGATGGAGCAGACCCGCGTCAAGATCTCCGAGCTTGTCGACACCCTCCGTGAGCGGCTGGTGATCGCCGGGGCGTTCTGACGTCGGGTAGCTTTGTGACGGCGTCCGCGAAGCCATTCGGATCATTGCGCCAGAGCCGGTAGCGATCGGGAAGGCAGCGTGCGCAGGGGCGGTAGCCGGCGGCGATCGCCGTCGCTTCGTCGGCGAAGAAGACGCGATGCCGAACGTAGTGTCCCTTCGCTATCCATACCAGAGCACTCGGGCAGTCCAGCCGTCCGTAACCCTTCAGCTTGCGATGACCACCGAGAGTGCCGGGCTCGTTACTCGTGAATGGCTTGCCGTCTCGGCCGATGAGCTTATAACTGCGATCGTCAGGCGCTAAGCGCAAGCTGAACGCCCTCGTGCGCCAGCAGCCAGCGCTTGCGCTCGAGGCCACCGCCGTAACCAGTCAGGCTACCGTCGGCGCCGATAACGCGGTGACAGGGCACAACGACGCCGATGGGATTGGAGCCGTTGGCGAGCCCGACGGCTCGCATTGCCTTCGGGCGGCCGAGCTTCGCAGCGAGCTGGCCATAGCTCCGCGTCTGCCCTGCGGGAATTGAGCGCAGTGCTGACCAGACCTCGCGCTGAAATGGCGTACCCGCGGTCTGGCAAGGGATTTGTTCAAGCGCCTTCAGATCCCCACCGAAATAGGCGTCGAAAGCCCGGGTGATCTCATTCGGCGTCTTAGCCAATCGCAGATCCAGGCCAACGCCATATTGGCGCCGCAGGAGCCGCAGCATCCGATCCTCGTGATCCTTCCAGTCAAAGGCTCGTAGCGACTTCTCGTCGTCAAACACGACGAGCGCTTCGCCAATTGGGGTGTGGATGGGTCCTATCTGTAGCTCCAGAGTCTTCACTTTCATTTGATTTACCTCGTTCGACGTCGCCGGTACAGCGGCGACTCTTTGACTCACCAAGTGCAACGCCGTCTGACCCAACCTGTGAAATCATCGGGGATTCATTTCCAGATTTCGCGCGGGAAGGTGGTACATTAGGGACGAAATGAGCTTCAAACTCGGTCTCGCGCTCGGCCTTGCAGCGGGCGTCGTCGTCGGCCTGGCCACTGCGCCACGGCCCGGACGTGAGCTGCGACGCCGGTTGTCGGCTCATCTGCCTGGGGACGCGATGTTTGCCGGTAACGGACAGGGGTCGCCTGGAAGCGAGACTCCGACCCTCTACGAGTCCGCCGCTGAAGATGGTGAGCCGCCCACGCTTTACAAGCGTGACAGTGGTGAGGATGGCTGACGGCAACGGCGCTGGCCCTCTGAATCAGCGCTTGTTGGTCATGATCGTCTCCGACTCCGACGCTGATCGGCTGATGCGCCGGCTGGTCGAGAAGGACTTCCCGGCGAC
>DASTBR010000216.1:0-2816 GCA_035711945.1 Dehalococcoidia bacterium | reverse complement strand
ACTCGCAGCAGCGCCCAGGGATAGCCTTCCGCTCTGTAAAGCTGGCCATTGCCGGCCAGTCCGAAGAACTCTTGCAGCTCGCTGACCCGCGGCTGGTGCGTCGATCCGCCGGTGGCCACCGTATGTGGCACGTCGCAGTGGTGCGCTTCGGTCACCGGAGAAAAGCCCGCTCGGGCAACGAAGAAGACAACCGCCCATAGCACCACAAAGACGGCAACGAAGAGGTGCCGGTTGCTAACGCCAGCCAAGCAGTGTCACCTCGCCACTGATTGGCACATCGATCCGCTCGCCGTTGGGAAGCAGCACGAAAGGCCGCCCCGGCATTGTCGGCGGGAAGCTGCTGAAGCGCAGGCCCGCCAGCAGGCTGCCATCGCCCGACCAGAACTCGGGAATCTCGAGCACTCCTGCCGCGTCGGTTAGCTGGCTGAGCCCACCCGCCCTCAGGATCAGGATCCCGGCGATTGCTCCTTCCGGAGCTCTTCCAAATGAGAGCTCGCCATCCAGCCACGCTGGACTCAATGTCTCTTCGCTCTCCGCAGCAACGGCGCCGCGCACTCCGCGGTTCGACTCGCCGATGCCGACCGTGACTACGCGCCGCTCCGGCTCGCCTTCGGCGCTCGTGTCAACAACCATCGCCGCGATCTCGTCCTCGCCTACGGTCCAGGAAACGAATTCGATGTAGTCGTCGCCGCGCGTGATTTCGCTGACGGAGCCGGAGGCGAGGTTTGCCTCCTGTATCACCGTTGTTCCGCCCGGCAGCGTCTCGGCAAAGTACAGCCGGTCCCCGTCACGGCTGTAACCGATGACCTCCAGCGCAAGTACCGCATCCCGATCGACAAGGGTCTCAATCGAGCCCTCGAGATCGACCAGCTCGATCTTCGCCGGCGCCTCCGAAGTCTCGGTCGAGTACTCGATGCTCTGCACTGCCAGCTGCTCGCCGTCAGGGCTCCACTCAGGCACCCCGCGCAGGTCAAACCCGCCGGCCAGCTGCTCCGGCGATCCGCCGTTCAGAGTCCAAAGCTCCGCCGATGAGGACGCCAGCAGGTTGGCCTGCGGACCGCCTAGGTTCGTCGGCAGCGACAGGTAGGCGATGACCCCGTTGGCTGACACCGATCCCGTGATCCCGTAGTTCTCGGCGTGCGGGACACTCAGCAGCTCCGCTGTCTCGCCGGAGTCCGGGTCAAACGACATCAGGCTGTCAGCTGATTGTCCAAAGAGCGAGTAGATGAGCTGCTGGCCGTTACTGGTCGCCTGCCCCTCGGCGTCTTCCTCGCCTGGCGTCGGCGTCAGCGCTTCGGCGGTTGCCGTTGGTTCGTCGCTCCCGGCGAGCGTGGCGGTATCGTCGTTGCCGTCGCGGGCAGCAAGATAGCCAGCGCCGAGAGCGCTGGCTACGACGAGTAGTGCAGCTATACCCAGGCCAAGCGCGGCAGGGAACCGCCTGGTCTTGTTCATATGTGTCTGCGCTGCCCCCGGCGTCTTGCGCCGTCGAGGGCCTCCTTCACGGATTCGCCCGCCGGAACGGACGTGCGCACCGACATGTGCGGAGCACACCCATATTGCCCGTGTCTGAGCGGCTGAGTCAAGCGGGGAACCTCACGGAACACTCTCAACCTAAGAACGCCCCAGCCGCTCGATCGATGCTCTCACAGCTTCAAAATGCCACCGTCGCGCCGTCGAATATGCGAATCTAGCCCTACATGACTGAGCTCCACGAAGTCCGCCCCGGAATGCAGGTCCTTTATGCCGGGAATCGGCTCGCCACAGTCCCTGACGAGGTTGCTGAGCGCTTCAAGCCCGGCGACCGCCTTCTTGTCGTCCAGACGACCGGAGAGGTCCTTCATGTCCCCGCCGACCAGTGGGAGATCGCCACGGCGGCGGTCTCGAACGCTGCCGCCGCGTTTCAGGCCTTGAACAGCGTGGAGGCCTCAGCCATCTCGGCCTTCTTTGAGCGCTTCGCCGCTAACCTTGAGAACGCCGACACATGGTCACAGATCGCAGCCATCAACCAGGCCGACGTCGAGCGTGCTGGGGCGGCCGGTAGATCTACCACCCGCCTCGTGGCCACCGAAAAGATGCGCGCCGACATGATCGACGGTCTGCGCGCCTGGGCCGATATGCCCTCGCCCAACGGGCCGTTCACCACGCTGCAACACGAGGGCTGGCGGATCGATCAGGTGCGCAGCGCCTACGGCGTCATCGCCTTCGTCTTCGAAGGCCGGCCGAACGTCCTTGCTGACGGCGCCGGCGTCCTGCGCAGCGGCAACACCGCCGTCATGCGCATCGGCGGTGACGCTCTCGACACCGCCAAGGCAACCCTTGATCTGGCAATCGCCCCGGCGCTCCAAGAAGCCGGCCTGCCGCCAGGTTGCCTCCAGTTGGTCGACAGTCGCGAGCACTCGGCCGGCTGGGCGCTCTTTTCTGACCCCCGGATCGGCCTCGCGGTCGCCCGCGGTTCCGGTCCCGCCGTGCTCACGCTCGGCACTCTTGCCAGCCAGTCCGGAATCCCGGTCAGCATGCACGGCACCGGTGGCGCCTGGATCATCGCCGACGAGACGGCCAGCGCCGACGCGCTCAAAGCCGCCGTCTACCATTCGAGCGACCGCAAGGTCTGTAACACAGTAAACGTCGTCTGCCTGCCCCGCACGAGGGCGGCAGAGCTGGCCCCGGTCGTTGTTGACGCTCTTGAGGAGCGCGGCAACGTCCTTGGCCACGGATTCAAGCTTCACGTTGCCGAAGACACCATCGAGTACGTCCCGGACGATCTCTTCACAACGACGCGCCCCATCTTCAGAGCCCAGGGGCCCGTCGAGGAACCG
>DASTBR010000215.1:0-7735 GCA_035711945.1 Dehalococcoidia bacterium | reverse complement strand
GCGTTCTGCGGGCGCTGTGACAACTGCGTGACCGGGCGGCCGCATCTCTGCAACGATGCCGTCAACGCCGACCCGGGGGCCGCTGAGGGCCGGTACGAGGTCGATGGCGTGCGGGTCACCCAGTTCACCTCGGTAGGCTCGTTCGCGGAGAAGATGCTGGTCAGCGAGCACGCTGTGCTGAAAGTCCGAGAGGACGCGCCGCTGGACAAGCTCTGCCTGGTTGGCTGCTCGGTCATGACCGGTGTGGGCGCGGCCGTGAACACAGCGCAGGTACGGCCGGGCGCGAAGGTCGCCGTGATTGGCGCCGGTGGCGTGGGTCTGAACATCATCCAGGGCGCGAGGCTGTGCGGGGCAAGCCAGATCATCGCCGTAGACCTGCTGGACAACAAGCTGGAGATGGCCAAGCAGTTCGGCGCTACGCATGTGGTCAATGCATCGAGGGATGAGCCGGTTGGGGCGGTACAGGCGCTGGCGGGCGGTGCGCTCGACTTTGCCTTTGAGTCGATCGGCCGGCCGCAGTCGGCGACCGACGCCTTCAACATGGTGCCCTTTGGGGGTACGGTCGTGGTCGTCGGCATGATGCCGCTGGCTTCGGAGGTGGTGCTGCCCGGCATGGGCTTCCTGTTCGAGAAGCGGGTGCTGGGCTGTCTCTACGGCAGCGCGCGCTACCGCTACGACATGCCGCGGCTGATCGACCTCTACATGGACGGCAAGCTGATGATCGACGAGCTGGTGAGCCGCACGGCCGGCCTGGAGGGCGTCAACGACGCCTTCGACGCCATGAAGAAGGGTGAGGTAGCGAGGACGGTCCTCAGCCTGAACTGAGCAGGACTTGCAGTCAGGATCACTTGACAACTCGCTGGAGGGGGGGGCGTAAAATGCCTCCGGCCCGCACGGCGATTCTCGAGTGCCCCGAGAGAGGATTTGCACAACCGAATGTAATTACCTAACTGACCCCGGGAGGTCACCTTGACTAGCTACATTCGAGTTGCGTGCTTCGTCGTATCCACACTAATCCTGGCACACCTAGTGTCCGGCTCTGTAAGTGCGAGCCATGCCGAAGGCAAAGACTTCGAACCCTTCGATCCCAAGTCGGTCAGCAACGGCACAATCGTTGGAAACGTAGGGTCCCCGTGCGGAGGCTACACTGGCGCCAACGGAGTTGGGGACAACTTCGTCCGAGCTGTTCAACTCTTTCTCTACGCCGACAACCTCTATGGCGGAAACTTTACGAAGTATCCCGGCCCAATAGACGGCTTGTTCGGCCCTAACACGGAGAACGGTCTGCGCGACTGGCAAACCGGTCACGGGTTGACGTCAGATGGATGCTTCGGCCACAACAGCGCTAACCATTCCCAGGGTGGGGCAGGTGACGGGAACCACATAACTCCCAATCCAGATGGGTTCTTCCGGAGTTGGACCTACGTCGGGAAGGACCACAGCACAAATTCCCCGCCGGTACGGAACGTCACGTATCAGACGGCACAGAACGCAACTTACTTCGACCAGTTCATTGAGCGCTCCAACGTGGGGGGCAACCTCTTCGATACGTTCTACTGCTTCAAGAACTACAGCTTCTGCACGGTTAACTGAAAGGGAGAATGCCATGAAGGATCGGGGAAACATCATTCCTGCCGTCTTAGGTATCTCCGTGTTAGTAGCGTTGAGCGCTTTCCTGGCGCTAGCGCTAGTACTTGAGGACGACAGTGACGACCCTGCTTTGGCAGGCGAAGGAACTGACGCCGGTGCGGTGGTTCCGGTTGGAGCCTGCCTAAAGGCTGGCTTATCCGAAGGCGCGCGAGCGGATCTGCTTTCAGCCGGTGGTCCCACTGCTGCGAACGCAGCCTTCCAAGTGTCCACCGAGCAAGCCGAGCAGGCTTTGGCCTTTGACGTGGCATCGCCAGCCACACCTGCTGGCTGGTCGGCAAGCACGCGGGTCGTCGACCATAACCCGGCGGTCCCCCTAAGGGAGTGTCGTTTCGAGACCATCCTCACGGGCCCGAACGGGGAGAGAGCCATTGCGTTGACAACGGTTCGGCCCCCGACGGACGTGATTGGTAACGAGACGCCGACCGATCCGGACGCCGGGATTCTCAACTCGAGCACAGAGTTGAATGGTAGGAGCGTCCATCTGTTTGTGGTCGAGCCTCGGAAGGTTGTGGAGCTGACGTGGGAGCAGGACGGAACGCTCTATGGGATATCGTGCGAAGGGCTGTCCGTTGATGAGTGCAAAGGCTTGGCAGAGACGATTAAGTAGAGATCGGGCTACTACCAAATCAGTCTGATCCCCCGCGGGCTAGCTTGAGCCAGCGGGGGATCATCGTTATGCCGACTGCAGCCCAGATGGCGAAGATCGGGAGCAGAGGCTGGTGATAGCGCAGGTCGCCGAGAACGAACGAGTAGTACACGGCCGTCATGACGACCAGCAGGACCAGGAGCAGGCGATCGGGCCTCGTCGAGAGCCAGCCGGGGAGGCCTATGAACGCCAGCAGGATCAGGCCGTAGTAGTACCAGTTCGACGTGATGTCGAGGAGCGAGTAAACGGTGTCGCTCGGGGGGTCGGGGGCCGAGACCTGGTTCCAGTAGGCGCCCGCGGAATCTGAGTTCCACGTGCAGTCGAAGCGTCGCGGAAACAGCGCGAGCGCCTCGTCGGGATTGTGGAGGACGAAGTCAGCTGCCTCTTCTAGAGCCTTGCGGTCGCGCTCAACCTCGTCGTAAGCCCAGAGGTAGTCGAAGCGCTCGGCGTTCCAGTGATAGCAGCCCGTAGCCCCTGCGTGGTTGCCGACCAGAACGTTGATGCCGCCGTTGGTCGAGAGGTTGGCCCCAACACCGATTTGGTCCCAGTTACGAGCGATCCAGGGAAGGGTGAGAAGAGCGACGCCAGCGACGAAGGCGCCCGCGGGCCAGGCGAACCTTCTCCACATGGCCGCATCGACGCGATTGCTTGGTGTACGTAGCGCAACGAAGAGGCAAACGATGGCTGCCACGATGAGCCAGATGGCCGCCGGCTTGATTAGCACGGCGTATCCGGTTGCCGCTCCGGCTACAGCCCAGAGGACGGCCGTCCGTCGTCCGGAACGGAGAAGAAGGGCGACGCCGGCAGAGGCGGCGGCAAGTAGCAGCAGAGCGAAGGCTCGTACCGTGTCGAGCTCCGGGAGGATGAAGATAGCCGGCGTCGCAAGTGTGGCTGGCGTTCTGAGCTCGGCCCTAGCCGCATCCTGTCGCTTGAGCTGATCGAGGGCCACGACCACGAGCAGGCAGGCGACAATGAAAGCCGCCGTGAACAGGGGCTCTGTGAACGCCAGGCTGCCGGTGAGGATGTGGCTGGGCAGGAAGGCAACAAGCAGAGCCGAGATTCGTGCAACTCGCCGGCTGAAGATATGCAGAGCTAGAAAGTACGTCGCTGCGATTGTGATTAGCGCGGCGAGCATGTTGAGCAGCTCGTATGCGAACTCATTGGAGCCGAAGACTTCGAAGAATGCTGCCAGGGTCGCCGGGTAGCCGATCGGATGGAAGGCCGTGGGTTGCTCGCCGTCGAGCGTGTAACCGAGTCCGTCAGCGAGTCGGTCGGCGAGGCCGAAGTAGACCTCTGCGTCGGAAAACGGCTCGACGTCGATGTAGAGCAGCCAGGCGAGGCGAAGGGCTAGGCCGATGGCGAGCGCCGCGAGCAGGTAGGGATCGACAACAGCGCGGAAGCGGGGGAGATGGGGCATTCAGCCTCAAGCTAGGACGCGAGCGGCGTCAGGTAAACGTCAGTAGAAGGAGGCTTCTTCTGGCTCCAACTCGCCGGAGAGCACTTCGCGGGATCCGGCGCCCTCAGATGGGCCCACGATGCCTTCGGCTTCCAACTGGTCCATGATCCGTGCCGCTCGGGGGTAGCCGATGCGCAGCCGGCGCTGGAGCAGCGACGTCGAAATGCGCTTGTGCTCGCCGGCCAGCTCGCGCGCCTGTTCCATCACCGGGTCGGCCGCGGCCTCGCTTTCCATCGCCTCTTTGGCTTCCTCGAGCAGGTGGTCGTAGGTGTCGGGCTCCGGGTTCTTCAGCTTTTGCGTCGCCCAGAAGGCAACCAGCTTCTCGATCTCCTGGTCGGAGACAAATACACCCTGGATGCGCTTGGGCTTGGCAGCGTCCGTCGGCATGTAGAGCATGTCGCCCTTGCCGAGGAGGCGCTCGGCGCCGCCCATATCGAGAATCGTGCGCGAGTCGACCTGGCTGGACATGGCGAAGGCGATGCGTGTCGGGAAGTTTGCCTTGATCAGGCCGGTGACGACATCCACCGAGGGGCGCTGGGTCGCGACGATGAGGTGGATGCCCGTGGCCCGGGCAAGCTGGGCGAGGCGGCAGATCTGGCGCTCGACCTCGTACGGTGCCGCCATCATCAGGTCGGCGAGTTCGTCGATGATGACAACCCAGTAAGGCAACGGCGTGCTGACTCGCGGGCTGCGGTTGTAGGAATCGATGTTGCGGACGGCGATGGTGGCGAACTTCTTGTAGCGCGTCTCCATCTCGTGAATGACCGCCTGCAGGCTGCCGACCACCTTGTCCATCTCGATCACGATTTTGGAGAAGGCGAGGTGAGGAATTAGCCCGAACGGTGCAAGCTCGACGCGCTTGGGGTCGATCATCACGAAGCGCACATCGCGCGGCGACGAGTGCATGAGGATGCAGGCGATGATGGAGTTGATACAGACGCTCTTGCCCGAGCCCGTTGAGCCCGAAATGAGCAGGTGCGGCATCTTGGCCAGGTCGGCCACGATCGGGTCGCCGGAGACTCCCTGCCCCAGGGCAAGCGTGAGCTTCGATCGCCCTGCATTCCGCTGGAAGGCGGGGCTTTCGATGACACTGCGCAGGGTGACAGTGGTCGCGGTGTGGTTGGGTACCTCGACGCCGACGACGGGCTTGCCTGGAACCGGCGCTTCGATGCGGATCGTGGGAGCCGCCAGCGCAAGGGCAAGGTCATTGGCGAGCGCCGTGATCTGGTTGACGCGCACGCGGGTGCGCGAGACCTCTTCGATGCGCTGCCTGGGCTTGCCGTCGCGATCGAAGAGCGGTTTGCCGCTGGAATCCTTTTCCTGGACGGCTTTCGTCTTGATCTCCCAGCCGGGCTCGACGCCGAACTGAGTGACCGTCGGGCCCTGGTTGATCTGGACTACTTTGGCGTCGACGCCGAACGAGAGCAGAGTCTTTTCGATCAGCGCAGCGCGCTGACTGTTGTCGACGCGCGCCGAAGATTCGTTCGTGCGCTCGGCCAGTAGGCCAATCGAGGGCATCTTCCAGGGCACGGTCTGCTGTGGCACGGGCTCCGGTAGGTCTTCGTCGCCGGGTACAGCAATGCGCAGAGCAGGCTCTGCCGGCTTTGACTGCTGATCGAGAGCGGCGCGGATCTCATCGAGGTTTGGTTCGTGCTCCTCGAAGTCGACGTCGACGGCCTCGAGCGTCTCGACCGCCGGGAAGGCGGGCCGTTCGTCGCTGGCGACGGAAAGCGGCTCGTCGTAGTCGATGGGAACCTCTTCGTCCGTGCGAGGCTCACGCTCGCGCGACAGCCATGCGCCGAACGCTGCGATCGCACCACCCATCACGCAGGCGAGCCACCAGGCGCCGCTGTAGACGGCCGCAGCAGCAGCTGGTGTGGCCCGCACAGCGGCAAGCATCAGCGAGGGTGCGAGGAGCCAAAGCGAGGCGACCAGTAAGCCGAGCCAGAGGACAAGCGCGAGCGGACCGCTTGTCAGGGCCTGGCCGAGTTCGCCACCCGCTGTTGCGGAGGCAAAGTCAACTTCGCCGACGGTGGATGACGGTTGGATGAACGACAGCGCGCCGAAGGCGAAGACAAGGAGGCCCAGCGAGCCAAGCCAGCGCCGCCAGAAGGTGCGGGTACGCGCGGGCTCGAGTCCTACGAGCAGGAACGTGGCGGCTGCGAAGAGGAAGAGGGGAATGAATCCGAAGCCGAGCGTCTCGAGGATGGCGTCGCGGCCGCCGGCGAAGGCGCCGCCCACTGCGGACAAGGCCTCGGAGAGCCAGTCGGCGATCGTCGAGAGAGTGAGGTTTTCGCCGGTAACGACGATGTAGCCGACGACAAGGGCCGCGCCCAGCGACCCGACCCAGATGGCAGGGCCAACCCAGGACATGACGCTATCGCCGAGCTGATCGAACGAGGAACGTCGTCGTCCGTTACGCGAAGGGCGACGGAGTGTCGAGCCGCTTAGCTTGCGGCCCCGGCGGGGTGCGCTTTTGAGCTTGGCCATTGAGCCAGCCCTCCTTTGACCACTCGGTGTACCACCCCGCCAAGGACTTACACCTCCACGGCTACCGGCAGAATCATCGGCCGGCGCCGGGTCTTCTCATATAGGAACTCGGCTACCGAGTCCTTAACCGAACTGTTGATCGTGCCCCATTCAGCCATGTGAGCCGTGCCGCCGTCCAGCGACTGGACCACTCGCCTGCGAGTCTCCTCGAGGAGCGCTTCAGATTCCTCCACATCTACAAAGCCGCGCGAAACGATGTCCGGTCGACCAACCACGCGACCTGTCTGTTTTTCGACCGCGATGATGATAACCAGAATACCATCGCTGGCGAGATGTTTGCGGTCTCGCAATACAACGTGGTCCACATCGCCGATTCCGAGCCCATCGACATAAACCCAGTTGCAAGGCACCGGCTGGCCAATACGAGCACCGTCGGGAGTGATTTCCAGGCAGTCCCCATCCTGCATAACGAAGGCGTTTCCATGCTCAACGCCCATCAATTCGGCAAGCTTCGCGTGCAGGGCCATATGGCGGTATTCGCCGTGAATTGGGATGAAGTAACGCGGCTTGGTGACGCTGAACATCACCTTCAACTCTTCCTGAGATGCGTGGCCGTGGACGTGGACGTCGGAGATGCGGTTGTAGAGGACGTTGGCGCCCAGCTTGAAGAGGTTGTCGACTACGCGGTAGACCAGCGCCTCGTTGCCAGGCACCGGGGACGAGGAGAGGATGACCGTATCTCCCGGAACTATGCCAATGTGCTGGTGGTCGCCGTTGGCCATGCGGGCGAGGGCCGAAGTGGGTTCGCCCTGGCTGCCGGTGCTGACGATGCACAGCTTCTCGTTGGGGACGTCACGCAGGTCATCAACAGCGACAAGGCCGCCTGGCGGCGTCTTCAGGTAACCAAGCTCGACAGCCATGTTCACGTTGTCGATCATGCTGCGGCCCGTGACGAAGACCTGGCGGCCATGTTTGCTGGCGGCGTCGATGACCTGTTGGACGCGGGCGATCAACGAAGCGAAGGTCGTGACGATGACACGGCCGGGGGCGTTGGCGATTATGCGGTCCAGCGCCTCGCCGACGACAGTCTCCGAGGGTGTGTAGCCGGGCAGTTCGGCGTATGTCGAATCCGAGCAGAGGAGAAGGACGCCTTCGCGGCCGAAGTGGGCGAGGCGAGTGAGGTCGGTGCCTGATCCCATGACCGGCGTGTGGTCGAGCTTGAAATCGCCGGTGTGGACGACCGTCCCCAGCGGCGTGCGGATTGCAAGCCCGGCGGCGTCGGGGATCGAGTGGGCCACGCTAAAGAACTCGACGCTGAAGTCCGTGCCAGCGTCGATGACCTCGCCGGGTTCTACGGCGAGAAGCGTGGAATCGTCAAGGATGCGGTGCTCCTTGAGCTTGATGGCGATCAAGCCCCGCGTGAGGCGCGTGCAGTAAATGCGCGCCTGCAATTCCTTCATCACGTAGGGCAGCGCGCCAGTATGGTCCTCGTG
>DASTBR010000214.1:0-4432 GCA_035711945.1 Dehalococcoidia bacterium | reverse complement strand
CGCGCTCAACACTGATTCAGCCCACACTGGGTGGGCCAGGCACTAGCGAGAGGGAGGCCATCAGGCCTCCCTCTCTTTTCAAGCGCTTGCCGGTGCCGGAGTTATCATTAGTCAGCCCGACTCTGGCTGGAGGTGGCCTACGCCCGGCAAAGTCGTCATCGACGGCAACAGCCTTTCCCTGGCCGAGGTCGTGGCTGTGGCCCGCGACGGCGCCGCTGTAGAGCTCGACGGTTTTTCCTTCTCCGCCATCCAGGAGTCGCGCTCGCTGGAGACCGGCTTCGCCGGCTCTTCAGGACTTTCCGAGGTTGTCATCACTGAAGCCTCATCCTCGTCTTCATCGCGGACGGTCTTGCGGAACTCCTTGATGCCGCGACCGAGCGCGCCACCAACGTCGGCGAGCTTGCCAACGCCGAAGATGAGGATGACGACCACCAGGATGATTATGAGCTCGGTTGGTCCCAGTCTACCCAGCAAGTAATACCACCTCGATTCGCCCGACAAGCATAGTGGGGTGCCCTCGGGAGGGTCAAACGAGCGGGGGCCGTTGCTATCATCCGCGCGTGAGTTCGGCGGAGATGGCGCGGGCGATGCTGCAGGCTGCTTCAGGTGCGGGTCCGCGCCTCGCCAGGGCCACAGTCATCGAAGGCGCTGGCGACATGCTGAGTGGCACAACGGTCGCGCTCGGCGAAGATGGCTCATCTCTCGGCGACGAGACGCTCGGCGGATTGGTCGAGGCGCTCTTGC
Organism: Dehalococcoidia bacterium; assembly: GCA_035711945.1. GTDB lineage: Bacteria > Chloroflexota > Dehalococcoidia > WHTO01 > WHTO01 > DASTBR01. Next base: position 3,688 of record DASTBR010000214.1, on the reverse strand, counting down.
GCGAGGCGCTGGAGCAAGGCGCACGCGGAACCATATCCGTTAGGCACAATGACCAAAATCTCGCGGTGTACATCGAGGTGGTCGAGCCGGAGGACGAGCTGATCGTGGTGGGCGGGGGCCATATCGGGCGATCGCTGAGCTTCATCGCATCGCACGTGGGCTTTCGCGTGACCGTGATCGACGACCGCGAAGACTACGCCAACAGCGAGCGTTTCCCGGAAGCCGACCGCGTGATCTGCGAGGACTTCGTGGCCGCCCTGGGGGGCCTTCGGCTTGGGCCAACGAGTTACGTCGTGATCGTGACGCGGGGGCACAAGCAGGACGAGCTGGCGCTGGCGGAGGTAGCCGGTTCGAACGCGGGATACGTCGGGATGATCGGCAGCAAGCGCCGGGTCAGCGCGGTCTTCCAGCACCTGATCGATGGCGGGATATCTCCGGAGGTGCTGGAGCGAGTGCACAGCCCAATCGGCGTAGATATCGGCGCGGAGACGCCGGAAGAGATCGCGGTGAGCATCATCGCCGAGATCGTTGGCGAGAGGCGCAAGGCGAATCTGCGCTCGCTGAGCGCGACACGGCCGAAAGCAGCCACACGCCGTCGCGGCTAAGTCACAGCGTCTCAATACTGTTGAGGAATGCTGCAGACGGGCTGGCACCCACCTGCCGCGGAAGCACATCGGGGGCAACATGACTGAATCCGCTCTTACCTGGGAGGCGCCCGGGCCCGGCACCTGGACGCTTGACCTGGCTCACGTGCCGAGGCCGCTAACTCCTTTCTGGGCCGAGCTCTACACAGAGCCGTCGGGGCGGGGCTTCACCGACACCACCCCGCGCTATGGAGCGCTGCTCGACAAGGTCGACATCCGCTTCGCGAACGGCCTGATGTATTCGCAGCCCGTGCCCGTCGGCGGCGGAGGCAGCGGCAAGCTGCCGCCGAAGTGGCTCTTCAGCCTGCTGCTGAAGGTGCACCCTGAGCTGAGACGGCGGATAAAGTCGGCGCGGACGGTTTACGACCGCAAGCCGTGGCGCGACGACCTTCGCTACTGGGAGGACGAGATCAAGCCGGCTGTTATCGCCAGGAACAAGGAATTGCAGGCGGTCGACGTCCAGGCGTTGAGCAGCGAGGATCTGCTAGCGCATCTCGATGCTTGCCGCGAACACCTGGTCGAGATGGTCTACTACCACCACTACTTCGACCTAGCGGCGTTGGCACCGCTCGCGGACTTCCTCGCTCACGCCGTGGAGTGGACGAACCTGGGCCTTGCCGAGCTGTTCCCGTTGATGAAAGGCGCGACCGAGGAGTCCACGGGCACCTGTCCGGAGCTGAAGCGGCTGCTCGCTGCACTCGCGACGCAACCCGACGTCGTGGCTCGGCTGGCATCAGCCAACCTCGCGCCGGCTGAGAAAGTAGACGCTCTGCTGACGGCGGAGGGCGAGGTCGGCCAGGCAGCCAGGGACTACTACGAGCTTGTCGGACATAGAGTGGCCGACGGGTACGACATCGATTCGGCAACAGTGGGCGAGCTACCCGAGGTGTTCGTTCGTTGCGTGCTCTCGCGGCTCGACAGCGCGGGGCCTGAGGCGCCGGCCCTGGAGGCGATTGCTGCATCCGTCCGCGACCGCGTGCCGGAAGAGCACCGGCAGGAGTTCGACGAGCTGCTGGAGGAGGCACGCGACACGTATGGGCTGCGCGACCAGCGCGGCCTCTATACCGACATCTGGGCGTCGGGCATCACACGCAAGGCTGTGCTGGAACTCGGACGGCGGCTCGCTGCCGAGGGAAGGCTGGAGGCGCCGGAGCACCTGATGGAAGCGAAATACGAGGAGATGGTCGCCCTGGGCAAGGGTCAGACGGGCCCAACTGCCGCGGAGCTGGCTGGGCGGGCAGACGAACGGGCCAGCCTCGATATCTCTCAGGCGCCGCAGAGGCTCGGCCCAGAGATGGGACCGCCGCCCCCGGTCGACTGGTTCCCACCCGGTTTGCAACGCATGCTGAAGGCGCAGAATGTTGCAATCGAAACGATGTTCGGTGAGCCAGAGTCCAGTCGAGAAGGAAAGACGATCAGCGGGCTCTCCGTACAGCGGGGTGTATATGAGGGAACTGCGCGGATCATCGGCGGTCCGCAGGAGTTCGGCCGGCTGCAACAAGGCGATGTCCTGGTGACTCGTTCGACGTCCCCCGCGTTCAACATCGTGTTGCCGTTGCTGGGCGGGCTGGTGACCGAGCGGGGCGGGCTGTTGTCGCACGCGGCGATCGTGGCGCGGGAGTACGGCATTCCCGCGGTGGTCTCGTGCCACGAGGCGATGACGGCCATTGCCGACGGCGCTCGAGTCCGTGTCGACGGCGACAACGGCGCGGTGACTGTGCTCTAGCGGCGAGGGCTATCTGCCGCAGACGATGCTAGGATCGGCACGTCGATGGCTCCGGAACCAAACCTCGATAAGACCCCGCTTCTGGCGCTTTTCCCGCCGGAGGCGCAGGCTGACCTGCGCGGCATCTGGCGGCAGCGGCGCTACCGCAAGGACTCGCCGATCTTTTGGACGGGGGATGCCGGCGACAGCGTGCTGATCGTCTCCTCGGGGCAGATCCGCGTCTGGCTGGAATCAGGCGACGGGGCGGAGGCCGTAATAGCGACGCTGGGACCTTCGTCGATCATCGGCGAGATGTCGGTGCTGGACGGTGGTCTGCGCTCCGCGAACGCGACTGCTATCTCCGATTGCGAGGTCTTCGTCATCGACCGGCCGCAGTTCCTGGCTTTGCTGAAGCGGCACCCGGAAGCAGCCATCAAGCTCGCTCAGCTCTTGGCTGGGCGGCTGCGCGACCAGGACAAGCTGTATGAGGACGCGATCTTCCTCGACGTGCCGGGGCGCATCGCCAAGCGGCTGCTCGAAGTGGCGGCGGCGCAGGACTCTCCATCGGTGCGGGTCAAGGTCAAGGACCTGGCGGCGATGGTGGGGAGCAGCCGAGAACACGTCAGCCGGGCGCTGGCCGCTATGGAGAAGGGCGGGATGATCACCCGCGAGACGAGCGGGCTGACGATCAAGAACATCCCGGCGTTGGCCACGCGGGCGGGCCTGCAATAGGGCCAGTTTTCGGCTGCTTAGAGCGAGTTATCTCGAGTTCGGGACAGTTAGAACGCGTTATTCGGCGTTAGAAACTCGCTCTTATGTCGAGTCCAGATTCGATTTTCGGGTTGTTGGTCGAAATCGAGCGGTTTCGCCTCTCGCGCCTTCTGTCGAGCGCGACACGACGTCGGCTTTGACCGCAAGGTGAGCGCGCTGCGGCGCCTGACAGATGGCATTTTGGCGGGACGAAGGAGATACCTTGGCCTGCGCCAATCCGAGTGGGCGATGGCGGGGACGTCACTTGCCCTCAACGCCATCCTTAATCTCCTGCAGACGAACCGCGGCCTGATCCCTGCGAGCTTCGCTGCCAGCGGTGCGGCCAGTGGACTGGCTATGAGCTTGGGCGCGGACGCAGTGGACCAGGGATTGGAACCGCGAGACGTGCGCCGAGGAACCATTTATGGACTGGCCGTCGCGGCGCCGATTGCGGCCGGCGTCGCCGCAGGCCTTGCCCTGGGGGCTACACGCGGTCTCTATACCGGAGGCCGGATGGCGAACGCGGACCGAGCGCAGGCTGCGTACGAGGTGTTTCTGCGGATTCCGCTGGGTACGGCGCTGCCAGAGG
>DASTBR010000213.1:0-3316 GCA_035711945.1 Dehalococcoidia bacterium | reverse complement strand
CGTTGCACCTCGAAGCCAAGGGCTACCGGATCATCGGCCGCAATGTGCGCGTGTCCAACACCGGCGAGATCGACATAGTTGCCCTCGACGATGACACGCTCGTCTTTGTTGAGGTGAGGACGCGGCGTGGTCTTGGACTGGCCGGGGACTCGATCCACCCGCGAAAGGCGGCGCGCATGCTTGCCCACGCGGAGAACTACGAAGACCTCGAGCATGAGGCGCGCCGGATCGATCTGGTTGTCGTCGACCTGGACGAAACCGGAAGACTTTTGGGCGTCGAGCACATCGTCAACGCGGTCACAGGCGACTGAGCAGGCTCGCAGTCTCGTTTAGTCGAGCCACAAGGTCTCGCCGTCGGTTACGAAGGTGATCGTCCCCTCGAGATCATTTCGCACCACGGTTGCCCCGGACTCCACCAACCTGGACAAAGCGGCCGCAGTTGGATGGCCAAACGAATTGCTGGCGCCAGACTGCACGACCGCGAATTCAGCATCGACCGCGATCAGGAATTCTTGAAGACTCGATCCCGCCGACCCGTGATGTGCGACTTTGAGTATCTCGGCCTCGAGCGCGAGGCCGCCGGCAAGCAGCGCCGTTTCCGTCGCAAAGCCTATGTCACCAGTCAGAAGAACGTTCGCTTCGCCATAGGCGAGACGAAGGACGAGCGAGGATTCGTTTTCGATCGCGCCTGGTGTGGGCGCTTTAAGCGGCCAAAGGACCTTGACGCTCACGTCGTCGATGTGCAGTTCGTCACCCCCGCTGAGCGTGAACACCTTCGCATCCGACTCGTCGACGGCAGCGTTCCAGGCATTGGCAAGGGATGACTCATTGTCGAACCCGTTCCAGGCGACGAGCTCGACGTTGTAGCGTTCCAGAACGGCGATAGTACCGGACGCGTGATCTGTATCTATGTGCGTAACAAGGAGTAGATCGATTCGTCTTGAGCCGAAGCCCAGCGCCTCATCGAGCTCTCTTATCAACCGAGCTGGATCGGACCCACCATCGATCAGGATCCGCCCGTCACCTGGCGTCTCGACGAGGATTGCGTCTCCCTGTCCGACGTCGAGAAACGATACGCGTAGCTCACTGTCATCGTCATTGAAGAAACCGGGCCAGACGAGCAGGTTGAGAACAACCAGCGCAGGCACGAAGACCACCGGTCCTGGCCGGACAATGGTCGGCTTTTCAATCTCGTAAACAGGCCGGCTGCCGCTAATTAGCCAGGCGGCGGCCAAGAGTGCGGCATAGAAACAGGCTGCGTGCAGGGATGTGAAGCCGGATACGCTAATCGATGCCGTGGGCAGCGACGCGACCGTCTCACCCACCCAGCGGAAGTACGCAAAGAGTGCCCAGGCCGGCCATGACAGCAGAAGATCGAAATTGCCTGGCAGATAGGACGCGGGAATTGTCAGGAGCGCAGCCACGAGCATAGGCGTGAATGCGGCGACGACGAGGACATTTGCACCGATCCCTACCAGCGACAGTGTCTCGAAGTTGATGGCGATTATGGGCAGCGTGGCCAGCCATGCAGCAGCGGTGACTGCCAGCACTTCTGTCAGCACCTCGGCAGCAGGCAGATGTACGAGCGCGAAGAAGCGGCTCAAGCACTCGGAAATGGGCGATGACAGAATCATGAGGCCGCCTACGGCGGCGAAGCTCAGCTGGAAGGACAGGTCGCCCACGATCTGCGGGTCTACCGCCGTGAGGATCATGCCGGTCAGCATGAGTGCGCCGACTCCGCCGGACTGGCGACCGAAGACCGGCGCCAGGACGAACAGGGAAGCCATCATCGTCGCCCGAAGAATCGCCGGCGGCGCCCCAAGAAACAGGGCGTAGCCAAGCACGCCCGCCATCGCGATAGCGGCTGCCCAGCGGCGACCTGCAAGGGGCGCGGCCAGTGCTGTGATCAGGGCGGCCAGCAGGACGATGTTTTGTCCGGAGATGGCGATCAGGTGGGAGATTCCGGCGGCGCTGAGATCTCGGCGCAGCTCACGGTCTATATCGGAACGCTCACCGAGGACCATTCCGCGAGCGAGTGCCGACATGGGCTCGGGCAGCACGCTATCCATCCGACCGCTTGCCCAGTCGCGAACTTCGACAAGAGGTTCGCGCCACCAAACCCCGTGACCGCCTTCGAGCCGATCGAGGCTATCTGGGTAGCTCAGCCGGCCACTCAGGCCGGACTCAAGCAGATGTTGGTCATACGGTTCTTCGGCCGAGAGTGGTAGAACGGTTCCGAAGACGGAGATCTGGTCTCCATACTCCAGGTCGTTGAATGCCAGAGCGTCGATCACGATCGAGCGCCCGTCCCAGCCGGTCGGTGACGACTGCTCGATCCTGGCCGGAAATCGCATCGTGGGTCCGGCGTTCCTGGGATCGTCTGTGACCACGGCAGTGAAAGACAGCTCCGTTTCACTGAGTGCTGGCAGCTCGGCCGGCTCCGAACCGGCAAAGCGAAGTGAGCCCGCAATGAGCAGCAAACCAGCCGCAAATCCCCAGGGTGCTCCTAGGCGGAGAAATCCTGCGAAGGCTGCAAGTGCTGCAGTTAGGACAATGACCGGCACCGACGCCAAATCGAAATAGGCAAGGCAGATTCCGGCTAGCCATGAGGCGCCAATAACGGTCGCCTTCACTGCACGCCGGCGAGCTTTTCGATCTCGGCCAGTTCGGAGCTGCTCAATTCGCAGCAGGCGTCCAACTCGGCGACGGAGCCGAACTGCCTGGCGGTTCTCATTCGAACGATCTCATTCGCAGTGACTTCGCCGATTCCCGGCAGCGTCATAAGTAGGTCGACGGAAGCCGCGTTCAGGTCGATCCGCCCATCTGGCAGAAAGCCTGTGTAGGTCGTCACCGCGGCGGTTGCTTCACCGCGGATCAACTCAGGTTCGTCCGGGGTGTCGCCGTTGAGGCGTAGCAGGATTCCGACGGCCAAAGAAAGCCCAAGCGCGACCGTCACTATCCAGCGTGAACGCAGCCATCCAGCCCGCCAGCTCAACTGCTGACTGCGTCCGCGGGAGCAAGACCCTCGCGTTCCACAACGGCGCCTGACTGCCAGAGCAGTTCGATCGCCTCCTCGGGATACCCCAACTCGCGAAGTATCTCTTCGCTGTGCTGGCCGAGGGCGGGAGGCGGCGCCTGGGTGGCTGGGCGCTCGCCGTCGAGGACGAAGGGCGGCGCGGGCATCCTGAGGGCGCCGAGGACGGCGTGCTCCATGTCGCGAATCAGCCCGTTGGCGGCGGCGTGGGGGTCGTCGAAGATCTCCTCGGGGAAGACGACGCGGGCGCAGGGGACGTCGGCGGCGTCCAGCACCTTGAGC